>JBJESH010000328.1:0-1893 GCA_051882695.1 Oscillospiraceae bacterium
TTGTAAAACAGTAATTTATTCAATTCGTAATGCGTAATTCGTAATGCGGAATTAAAACAAATGCTTACGCATTTGTTTTGCATAGCCGGTCCGGCGCGGCTGGCGCTGGTCGGGTGTCCAGAGGGCGCCCCCTAAAGAAGAAATTCCTACAAAATCAACCTTCAAAACAGTTCACAGAACTATTTTAAATGAATTATTACATTAATAAGCAGCGAAGCTGCTTAGAAAATTTTAGTGAATAGTGAAAAGTGAATAGTGAAAAATGAATAGTTTTTCGTAGGGACAGATATTATCCGCCTAAAACGATAAACAAAAGAGGAAAAAATATGGATAGCAAAGTAAAAATAACCACCGAGTTTATCAAGCTTGACCAGCTTCTGAAATTTTCGGGAGCAGTCGCAATAGGCTCCGAAGCAAAGGAGCTTATCCAAAACGGTCAGGTCAAGGTAAACGGCGAGACCTGCACCATGCGCGGCAAAAAAATACGAAGCGGCGATACCATAACAGTAAACGGTCAGGATATATCAGTAGAATAATTACTATCAGTAAAATAGAAAAGGGAGTTTTCCGTGGTAATTGACCGCATAACCGCCGACGGCTATAAAAATCTGGAGAATATCTCCATGATCCTCGACCCGAAAATGAATATAATCTGCGGCGAAAATGCCCAAGGAAAAACCAACCTCATCGAGGCTGTGTGGCTCTGTTCCGGCTGCCGCTCCTTCAGAGGTACCCGAGATAAAGACTTTATCGGCTTCACAAAGGACGCCGCCGAAGTGGGCATGACCTTTACCGATTCGGTCAGACAGCAAGAAATTAAATTCGCCGTAAAAAAAGGCGCAGTCAAGGACAAGCTCGTCACCCTCAACGGAGTTAAGCTGCCGCTGCTTTCAAAGCTTTTCGGAAGCTTCCGCTGCGTGGTCTTCACCCCCGAAGACCTTAACCTTACCAAAGGCTCGCCCGATAACCGCCGAAGCTTTATCGACCTTTCAGTAGCTCAGATAAAACCCTCCTATATAAGCGCACTTAACAAGTACAATAACATTCTTTCCCAAAGGAACGCCCTGCTGAAAACCCTTTCAATGGGTTACGGCGATGAAAGTTCCCTTGAAATATGGGACGAACAGCTTGCAAAAACAGGTGCGTATATATCGGTGTTAAGATATACATTTTGTATAACTTTAAATAATTATACAAAACAGCTGTATAATAATTTTACAAACGGTAAAGAGAATTTAGATTTATACTATCAGTCAACAATATTTAACGACCTTAACGGCAGAACCGATTATGAAAACGAGCTTGCAAAGGAATACCTCTCAAAGCTTCGGAATTCCGCAGCCGGCGATATAAAAGCAGGCTTCACCACCTTGGGAGTCCACCGTGACGATCTGGGAGCATTTATAAACGGACTTTCCGTAAGAGAGTTCGGCTCACAGGGACAAGCCCGTTCAGCAGCATTGTCAATGAAGCTTGCCCACGCAAAAATACTCAGAGCAGAACAAGGCGAATATCCGGTAATGCTTCTTGACGACGTTCTTTCCGAGCTTGACCCGTTAAGACAGCGGTTCGTGCTGAATAATATAGACGATATGCAGGTGATAATCACCTGCTGTGACAGCAAGTCCGTGACAGAAATGGCAGACGGAAAGGTATTTGAAATGAAAAACGGGAGAGTAGAGTGATGTATCTTCACCTTGGAGAAGAAACCGCTGTAAGAAGCAGCGAAATAATAGGCATATTCGATATAGAAAACACATCTGTAGGAAAGCATACAAAGGAATTTCTTGCAGCGGCAGAAAAAGGCGGAAACGTCGTAAACGTTAATTATGAAATGCCGAAATCCTTCATAGTCTGCGAAAATAAAGGCGAGGATAAAGTATATATATCGCC
>JBJESH010000329.1:0-28693 GCA_051882695.1 Oscillospiraceae bacterium
CGTCGTCGCCTGCTTTGATGAAGTCCATCATCTTGCCGAAGTTTACAAACTTGTAACCGATGATCTCATTGTCTTCGTTAAGAGCGATACCTGTTACATAGCCGTCTGTCATTTCGAGGTAGCGGGGACCCTTTGCAAGTGTACCGTACATAGTACCTACCTGAGAACGGAGACCCTTACCAAGATCCTCAAGACCTGCACCGATTGCAAGACCATCCTCGGAAAATGCGCTCTGTGAACGTCCGTATACGATCTGGAGGAACAGCTCTCTCATAGCTGTGTTGATAGCATCGCAAACAAGGTCTGTGTTAAGAGCCTCAAGAATTGTTCTGCCGGGAAGGATCTCAGAAGCCATAGCTGCTGAATGAGTCATACCGGAACATCCGATAGTTTCAACAAGAGCCTCCTGAATTACGCCGTCCTTAACGTTAAGAGAAAGCTTACAAGTACCCTGCTGAGGAGCACACCAGCCGATACCGTGTGTGAAACCGGAAATATCCTTGATCTCCTTAGCCTTTACCCATTTTGCTTCTTCCGGGATTGGTGCTGCGCCGTGAGCAACGCCTTGCGCTACGGGGCACATTTTTTCAACCTCATGAGAATAAATCATATGTACATACTCCTTTCAGAATTTGCTATGTCCCGAAGCTGACTTCAAGGACGTTCGCATACGCATATATTATACATCATTTCGACAAATAAAGCAAGAGCATTTTATGAATTAATGTGATTTTTTTAACGAATACAGTATTTTTCTGAAAACTCGTTTATTACTTTTTTAATTCCCGGATCCAGCAAAGTCATTCCCCTGCTTCGTATGTACCCCGGAATTTCATAGCCGAACGCTTCGGCAATTCCTCCGGATATACAAGCAAGTGTATCAGAGTCACCGCCAAGAGAAACTGCATTTCTTACTGTTTCTTCATAAGAATTACTTTCAAGAAAACAAATAATCGCCTGTGGAACAGAATTTGCAGTACGGCTGTCAAATTCGTAATTTTCTCTAATTTTGTCAACTGTCATATTAAGGTCATATTTAAAATTTTTCTCTGTATATACCTTTATTTCAGTCTTTGAACAGCCTTTTCTCGCCATATAAACTGCTGCCGGAACTGCTTTTGCACCATTAATTGCTTCTTTGTTATTATGTGTATATAATGCGCTTAACGTTGACTGTTTAAGTACTTCTTCAATACTATTATAAGCATAACCGATAGGGACAACACGCATAGCAGCACCGTTCCCGTAACTTTTTTGACGAAAAATCATATCATTTTCAGCCCACTCGGAGAACATCTTTCCAAAGCCTGAACAGGGGTAACGATGATAATATTGCTTATAACGTGCAGCATACTCCAATGCACGTTTTCTGTAATCGGTAAATATTGTTTCATCCGAATTATACATTATTGCATCGCATACTGCCGCAGTCATAACAGTATCATCCGTAAAACAGCTTTGCGGTGTAAATATTTCAAAATCATAATTTTTTGTATAGTGCCGTTCATAATATGAGCCGATAATATCTCCGAAAATTGCACCATACATACCTGTCAATCCTCCTAATAAAATAAAAAATCCGTCCATCATATTAAATGAAGAACGGTTAATTTTTGGGGTGGGAGATGGGTTTCGAACCCACGACCTTCGGGACCACAATCCGACGCTCTAACCAGCTGAGCTACACCCACCATATTTGGCGCGCCTTACTGGACTCGAACCAGTGGCTTACTGCTTAGAAGGCAGTTACTCTATCCAGCTGAGTTAAAGGCGCGTATTGGAGCGGGTGATGGGAATCGAACCCACGCGACCAGCTTGGAAGGCTGGAGTTCTACCATTGAACTACACCCGCGTCTATCTCTCAACGACAAAATTAATTATACCATAATAAATTTCAATTGTCAATACTTTTTCTGAATTTTTCCGAAAAAAATTTGTGCAGGAAAGCGTCAGCTCCCCTGCACATTTTTATCAAAGAGCAGTAATTTCAATTTCGCCTTTCTTTTCGCCGATTTTTATAACAGCCAATGGATTTTCTGCGCTGCTGATTATAAGCTCTGCAATCTTATCTTCGATTTCAGTACGGATAACCTTGCGGATATCTCTTGCGCCGAACTTTTTGCCGAATGCTTTTTCGGCGATTGCTGTAAGGGCTTTTTTGCTGTATTTAAGAGCAATTCCCTTTTCAGCAAGAGGTTCTTTCATTTCGTCAAGCATGAGTGCAGCTATCTGCTCGTAATTTTCAAGCGTAAGCGGATTAAACACGATAACCTCATCAATACGGCTCAAAAACTCGGGTCTAAGGAAGTCCGAAAGAGCTTTCATAGCCTTTTCTTTGGAAATTTCTTTTTCCGATTTGTTAAAGCCAACGCCTGTTCCCTTATCGGTTGAACCGGCATTTGATGTCATTGCAATAATCGTATTCTCAAAGCTTACCGAACGTCCCTGCGCATCGTTAACTTTTCCCTCGTCAAGAATTTGAAGAAGAATGTTCATTACATCTGGATGCGCCTTTTCGATTTCGTCAAACAGCACCACGCTGTACGGTTTTCTGCGAACCTTTTCAGTAAGCTGTCCTGCCTCGTCGTAACCCACATATCCCGGAGGAGAACCTATAAGTCTTGAAACGCTGTGCTTTTCCATATACTCTGTCATATCAAGACGGATAAGCGGTTCAGTTCCGTCAAAAAGTTCTGATGCAAGAACCTTTACAAGTTCTGTTTTTCCGACACCCGTAGGTCCAACAAATATAAATGAAGCAGGTCTGCGGCGTTTTGAAAGCTGAACTCTTGTACGTTTGATCGCTTTGCTGACAAGTTCTACTGCTTCGTCCTGACCAATTATATGCTGCTTTAAGGTATCTTCAAGACTTGCGATTTTGTTATACTCACTTTCAATGACCTTGCTTGCAGGAATACCGGTCCAAAGCTCTATTACCTTTGACAGATCAGCTTCGGTAACATAGATATTTTCCACCTTTTCCGCAAGCTCGTTTTTTTCTTTTTCAAGTCTGATAATATCAGCTCTCGATTCAGCTATTTTGGCAAAATCGGGGTTGGACGATTCCTCCATCTCAGTAACATTTTTCTCTGCTTCGTCAAGCTTTTTGGTCAATTCGTCGTACTCCCCTATTTCCTTGCTGCGTATGCTTGTGCAGGCACAAGCTTCGTCAAGCAAGTCAATTGCCTTATCGGGAAGGAATCTATCGTTAATATAACGCTCGGAAAGTACCGCACATCGTTTTAGGAGCTCGTCGGTAATTTTTACACGGTGATGCTCTTCATAATATTTGCGTATTCCGAAAAGCACTTCTTCGGTTTCAGAAATACTCGGTTCAGTTACCGTTACAGGCTGGAAACGGCGTTCAAGTGCGCTGTCCTTTTCAATATATTTACGGTATTCCTTAAATGTAGTTGCACCGATAACCTGAACCTCACCTCTTGAAAGTGCAGGTTTAAGAATATTGGCGGCATTCATTGAACCTTCACTATCACCTGTCCCCACGAGATTGTGTACCTCATCAATAAACAGGATAATATTTCCTTCAGACTTGACCTCGTCTATAAGACCCTTTACACGGCTTTCAAACTGACCGCGAAACTGTGTTCCGGCTACAAGAGCAGTAAGATCAAGCAGATAAACTTTTTTATCTTTCAAATTAAACGGAACATCACCTGCAACAATTTTCTGTGCAATACCCTCGGCAATCGCAGTTTTTCCGACACCCGGTTCACCGATAAGGCACGGGTTGTTTTTCTGACGGCGTGATAAAATTTGTATAGTACGAGCTATTTCTTTATCTCTGCCGATTATGTTGTCAAGCTTGCCCTCTTCAGCTCGCTCTGTAAGATTAGTGCAGTAGCTATCAAGAAATTTATGCTTTTTCTTTTTAGTTTTGCCCTTTTTATTATTTTCGGATACGACACTTTCAGAAGGCTCAATTTCATCTCCGAACTCATCTGAAATATTGTCAGACTCAGCCTTTTTACCAACTAAGTCACTGAAATTCTTTATTGAGCCGCCGAACAAATTCTGAATGAAATTAGGAAGCGCACCTGTTCCTCCGTGCTGAAAAGAATCACCGTCAAGCGCTTCGGAAAAATCCGTCATCTGGTCGGCAAACTCTTCCACATCATCATCATCAATTCCCATTTGTTCCATATACTCCCGAACCTGCGGAATGCCAAGCTCCTTTGCACAGACAAGGCACAATCCCTCATTCCGCTTTTCTTCACCCTGCATTGCCGTTATAAACACAACTGCAGTTCTTTTCTTGCATCTTGTACAAAGCATATCGTTGTTGTCCTCCATATCTTCTATTTCAGTATCAGAGACATAAGAAAGAATGTTCCGCTGTAAAGCCATTTGAACACATACGTCTCTGAAATCACATTAGCATTAAGGTATTCATTTGCATCAGAAGTAAATTTAATAAATAAGCTTACTCCCACATTTAAAATTATTATAAAAAGCAAGCTCTGCAAAAATCCGAATATAATCCCGAAAAAGCTGTCTGCTGAACGCACAGCAGGTATCTCCCGTATAATTTTTGCCGCTCGTGAAATCAGTGAGACCACTAAGCATACAACTGCAAAAGTCAATGCGAATAACACTGCTTTTACAGTTTTCATCATGACAGGTCTGACGATTTCTCTTTCAACTATTTCAATGACCGATTGTTTCTTTTCTGTCAGCAATTCAAGCTTACGGTCGTTTTCCATATCGGTTTCTTCAAGATATTTGTTAGCTTCTTCAATTATTTCATCCGGAACAACTCCGGAAAAGGCTTCCGTAATTGCTCGGCAATAATCGGTAAACATATGATTAAGTGTATCACGAAATTGTTCATCCGTCAATATTTCAGCATAATTTTCACCATTTTCAATAACTGAAGTCAACTGCTCTTCCGACAGGTTTATTCCGTTTTCGGAAAGCAGAATACCAAGCTTCTGCGGTGAAAGATACTCATCAGAAAGCTCTTCGGATTTTGTTTCAAGAGCTGATAAAACCACAGGCTTGACAACATTTTCATACACATATCCGGAAGCTGCACTGCTGACAAATACCGCAGCGGCAAACGCTGCAATGTATCCTGCAAGAGAAATCAGCATTCTTACCGCACCCTTGCGCGAGCCTGCATAAATAAAACCTATTACAGCAACAGCAATTGCAAGGTCCAGTATATAATTCAAGCAATCAATCCTTTCGATACACCATCGTTAATTGTAATCTATCCTGTTTATTTCATCATATCCCAAAAGGTAAATATATTTATTCATACGCAGAAAATCTTCATACTCTGTATCAAGTTCAACAGAAGAAATCGGTTCACCGCTTGCTGTACATGATTCAATACCAAACGATGTCTGCATATAAACAGTATCCCCACTGACCTGCAAATTAAGCACTTCATAATCAAGTGCTTTTTTATTTACAGCGCCGCTTGAGCAATCAATAGTCACAAGTTCTGAGTTTCTTCGTTCATCGTTCACAAATGTCATTGCAGCAATATTTCCGTCTGAGGAATAATCAACAAGTCTGCGTTCATATTCGTAACTGTTTATAAAATTACCATTGGTATCGTAATATGCACATATTGTATCGCCGAACATTATAATATTATTCTCACCGTACAAACGTACTGACAGCGCCAAGGTTTCAATATTTTCTGTTTCCCAGACAGGCTGCGGATTTCCCAATGCGTCATAGTCGATATGGTCAAAACGGTAATACAGCATTCTTGAAACTATAAATCCTCCTGAAACGCCGATATTAGTTATATAGCATCCCGAATTATCTGAATTAAATGTAACATCAATAATTCTTGAAACAGAGCGATAATTAAAAATATTCTTTCCGTTGGCGTCATATACCATAAGTACGGAAGGATATTTATCGCTTCCTGTTACGACCGCAGCCGTATCATTGCTTCCGAGACGAGCAAGAAGTATAGGCTCATCGGTAGACTTGCTGTAAATATTTTTGTATTTACTGTAAAGTCCGAAGCTTTTTCCGCCAAGATCATAAATCAGAGCCTTTTTATTTCCTGTTGTAATAATCGGATTTGCAAAGGTATGCTGAGCAGAAAAAATAAGCTTTCCGTCATCGTTATGTACAAAAAAATGCGAATCATCAACTATTGCTACACTATCGTCAAGCGGCTTTAACTGATAGCTTGCGCCGCCCTCAATCGAAAGTGGGAAATGCCCCTCGGCAAGCTCTGCCGTATTATTCGGAACGGGGAGCCTTGTAAGTATCCCGTCAAGCTTAGGATACCACAGATCTTTAGTCAAAGCTATTGCAGTAACTGCGGCTGCCACAATCAATATAATCACAAGCTTTTTCAGAAATTTAACAGCCTTTTTCTTTTTTCTTCTCTCACGAAGCATTGAAATATCTGTTACCGCCAAGCTTATCCCCTCCTTTAATAGAATACTTTATTGAGATACAACCCATGCGCAGGAACAGTTTTTCCTGCAAGGTTTCTGTCATTTGCCGCAAGAATTGCCGGTATCGCATCGGGTGCAATTTTATTTTCATTTATAAATATAAGTGTTCCAACCATGATCCTAACCATATTATACAAAAATCCGTCACCTTTTACAATAAGTTTCACAAGATTTTCATTTTTCTCAATTTTAAAGTATTCCACAGTACGAACGCTGTTTTCCTTTTGGTTTGCAGTTCCGCAGAATGAAGTAAAATCATGAGTTCCAACAAAGTCCTGTGCAGCGCGTTCGATAAGATCAATATTCAAAGCAAACGGATAATGCAGCGCCAAATCAGACAGAAACGGATCCCTGCTCATTCTGTTCAAAATTAGATAAACATACTCTTTACCTTTGCAGGAATAACGTGCATGAAAATCCGCGGGAACTTCCTCACAGCTTAAAATTGCCAGATCATCTGGAAGAATTGAGTTCATTCCGCGAATAATATTATTACATGGAATTCCATGCTCGGTTTCAAACGAAAAGCAATACACATTTGCATGAACGCCCGTATCAGTCCTTGAACATCCGTTGATTTTTACGGGCGCATTCGTAAGCGATGAAAGCTTTTCCTCAAGAATATTCTGTATTCCGACGGCATTTTCCTGCCGCTGAAAGCCGTGATATGCCGTACCTCTGTACGCCATCATAACCTTTAAATTTCGCATAGGCACACCTTACCCCAACATACAGTTAAGCAGGATCACTATATCAAGAAATACTACTGAAATACCAAGCGCAAAGTAGTCCGTACCTGTTGAATGCAGCTGACGAAGCCTTGTTCTTCCGTCACCGCCCTGATAACAGCGGCACTCCATAGCAAGGGCAAGCTCCTCGGCGCGTCTGAACGCAGAAACAAAAAGAGGTATCAGGATAGGAGTAAGCGCTTTTGCACGCTGTATAAGGCTTCCGCTTTCCATATCAGCGCCTCTTGCCTTCTGAGCAGACATGATCTTATCCGTTTCCTCAATAAGAGTAGGAATAAATCTAAGAGCAATAGTCATCATCATTGCAAGCTCATGGACCGGAAGCTTTATTCTTTTCAGCGGTGAAAGAAGTCTTTCAATTGCATCGGTAAGTGTTATAGGCGAAGTTGTATAGGTAAGCAGTGAGCTGCCCATGATAAGCGCAATAATACGGATTATCATAAATGCACTGGTACGGAGCCCCTCAACAGTTATTTTAAGAAATCCAAGCTTAAAAATAGTTACGCCGTCAAGAAAGAAAATATTTAAAACAGATGTAAAAAGTATTATCGGAACTATAGGTTTAAGGCTTTTAAGCATAAGCTTGAATGGTATTTGTGACAGCAGGAAGCTGATGATAAGAAATACTGCTCCCACACCAAGTCCTATAAAATTGTTAGCGGTGAAAAGCATTGCTATAAACACGCCGGTTATGATTATTTTAAATCTCGGGTCAAGCTTATGCACAACCGATTTTCCAGGGAAATACTGTCCTATTGTTATATCTTTAAGCATTGCTCTCACCTCGCTTTGCAAGGTATTCAAGTATAGTTTTGCGTGCAAACTCAGTTGTATACACATCAGTACGAATATCAATTCCGCTTTGCTTCAGGCGATTGAATACTCTTGTTATCTGCGGCACGGCAAGTCCTATTTTTGTAAGTTCCTCTGCACGCTTGAAAACAGACGGAGTATCCTCATAGCAAAATACCTGCGCTTTGTTCATTACAAGAATTTTATCCGCAAATTTTGCAACGTCCTCCATACTGTGGGAAACAAGCAGGACGGTCGACTTTTTCTGCCTGTGGTATTCTTTTATCTGTCCGAGAATTTTGTCCCTGCCCTTTGGGTCAAGGCCTGCAGTAGGCTCATCCAGAATAAGCACCTTTGGCTCCATTGCCATTACGCCGGCAATGGCGACCCGACGTTTCTGACCGCCCGAAAGCTCAAACGGAGACTTGTACAGATTATCCTTGTGCAGTCCCACAAGCTCTGCGGTTTCTTTAATACGGCGGTCGATCTCATCATCGGGAAGTCCCATGTTTTTAGGTCCGAAAGCGATGTCCTTATAGACGGTTTCCTCGAAAATCTGGTATTCGGGATACTGGAACACAAGTCCTACCTTAAATCGGATATCACGGATCTTCACATCCTTGCTCCAGATATCTTCACCGTCAATATAGATTTTTCCCGATGTGGGCTTAACAAGTCCGTTGAAATGCTGGATAAGAGTTGACTTTCCCGAACCTGTATGACCGATTATCCCAACCAGCGCACCTTCCTCAATATCAAGATTAACGTTATCGACCGCTGTTTTTTCAAAAGGCGTACCGATACTGTATGTGTAAGTCAAATTCTCGGTTTTAATGACTGACATTTAAAATTCCTCCGACTTGGAATACATTTTTCAAACAATTGTAAAAACAAATTGTTTTAAAATAACGTTTCCTTTTTTATAAATTAAGCCTTATTTCAAAAGCTTCAAAAGAGCCTCCGCACATTCTTCTTCGCTGATAATATGTGTATCGGACGGCAGTCCGCTTTCATTAAGAAGATACATAAGCTCCGTTACCTGCGGCACATCAAGTCCGATTTTTTTCATTGTTTCGACATTTGAAAAAACTTCTCTCGGAACATTATCCATAATGATTTCACCGTTGTCCATAACAACAATTCTGTCCGCCTGAGCAGCCTCATCCATATAATGTGTGATAAGCACAATAGTTATGCCATAGTCACGGTTAAGTTGTCTGATGGTTTTCAGAACCTCTTGTCTGCCTTTTGGGTCGAGCATTGCGGTAGGCTCGTCCAGTACGATACAGTCAGGACGCATTGCAATTATTCCTGCGATTGCAACACGCTGTTTCTGACCGCCTGAAAGCTGATGTGGAGAATGCTCACGATACTCATACATACCAACTGATTTAAGCGCGTCATCAACACGCTTGCGCATTTCGTCGGGAGGTACGCCTAAATTCTCAAGGGCAAAAGCAACATCCTCCTCAACTATAGTCGCAACGATCTGGTTATCAGGATTCTGAAAAACCATTCCAACACGCTGGCGGATATCGAAAAGCTTTTCCTCGTCAGAGGTATCTATACCCTCAACATAAACCTTTCCGCCGCATGGCAGAAGTATTGCATTAAAATGCTTTGCAATCGTGGACTTTCCGGAACCGTTATGTCCGAGAATTGCCGTAAAGCTTCCCTTTTTTATATCAAGAGAAACGCCTTTAAGCACCTGCTTTACAGGCGCATTCTCCTCAAATTCATTATCATAGTGAAATTCAACATTTTCTGCTGATATTATTTTTTCCTGCATAATATTTTCCTTTTCATTAAAGCTGTTCTGAAAAAGCAATTGCTATCAGCAGAAATCCTGCAATTGCGTAAATAATACGCATTGCAATTCTGCCGGCTCCTTTTACCGGAACACTTCTTATCCGATAAAAATCTCCTGCCCGTCCCGAAAAAGACGAATACATCAATACTATTCCCAAAACAAGAGTTATAAACTGTTTCACAGCTGAGCCTCCCAAAATGGGGTCACGCAAAGCTGATAAGCTCAATACCGCTGATCAAAGCCGCCAACAGCAAAAGCGCACCCACTATTATATAGGTAATCTTTACTGTTTTGACTTCCTTTTCGGAAAGCGGCGTACCCATTTTAGATTTGAAAGCCCTGCCCTTTCCCGTAATTCCGACGAAGAGAAAATATGCTCCGCCGATCAACGCTAAAAACGGCATTACCGTTACTTCCTTTCAGTTATTTGCTCCATATTGCCGTTGAGCCGCAGGGCAGCACGCATCCGCTTGCTTCAACGGGCAATCCTATTTCATCTGCGGTAACGCTTCCGCCAAACTTTCCACATATGGTTTCGCTGAGGATATATGCCATTACAGACGGTGAAAGTCCCGTTGTATAGCTGTTCAGCAGGAAGAAAAGCGGCTCGTCGCTGAGTACATTTGTGCAAAGCTTTACCAGATCGTAAATACAGTCCTCAAGCTTCCATACTTCCTGATTTGGTCCTCTTCCATATGACGGCGGATCCATAATAACGGCGTCATAACGTCTGCCGCGCTTTATCTCACGGGCAACAAATTTTTCGCAGTCATCAACTATCCAGCGAATCGGTTTATCTGAAAGTCCCGAAGAAGCGGCATTGTCCCTTGCCCACTGAACCATTCCCTTTGAAGCGTCCACATGGCACACTGAAGCGCCTGCATTTGCACAGGCGAGTGTTGCTCCGCCGGTATAAGCAAAAAGGTTAAGAACGTTTATTTGTCTTCCTGCATTGCGGATAATGGTATCCATATAGTCCCAATTGACAGCCTGTTCGGGGAAAAGTCCCGTATGCTTAAAGCCTGTGGGTCTGATATTGAACTTCAGATCACCGTAGCTGATAAGCCAGCTTTCGGGAATCTTTTTCTTAAAGCTCCACTGACCGCCGCCCTTGTCGGAACGGTGATAGTGTCCGTAAGCATTATTCCACAGATTTGACTTTTTTTCTGTTTTCCAGATAATCTGAGGGTCGGGACGGATAAGTGAAATATCGCCCCAAAGCTCCAGCTTTTCGGAGGAGGTACAGTCAACAAGGCGGTAATCCTTCCATTTATCTGCTGTTCTCATTTATTTTATTTCCTTTCAATCTTACTCCGCTGTGCAGCGCTCCTTGATCTTATCTGCAATCTCAAGCGCCATGTCGTTGATAAGGTCAAAACGCTTACCCTCTATCATTACTCTGATAAGCGGCTCTGTTCCGCTTTCACGGACAAGTATTCTTCCGCTTGAACCAAGCTTTTTCTGATTTTCGGTAATTGCCTTTTCAATCTCCACATCATTCTTCCACGCTTCTTTCCACTTAGGCGTGATCTTTACGTTTATCATTACCTGCGGATATCTTTCCATCATTGAGCCAAGCTCGGAAACTTTTCGTTCCTGCCGCTTAACGATACTGAGAAGCTGAACTGCGGTAAGCTGACCGTCGCCTGTTGTTGCAAAGTCGTGGAAAATAATATGTCCCGACTGTTCACCGCCAAGGTTATAGCCGCCTGCAAGCATCTGTTCCATAATATAGCGGTCTCCAACCTTTGTGGTGATCATGTTAATATTATTATTCTTTGCAAAGTGGGTAAAACCGAGGTTTGTAAGTACTGTTACAACTGCGGTATTCTTTTTCAAAGTGCCTTTGTCACGCATATCTCTCGCAAAAATCGCAATAAGCTTATCGCCGTCAAGAATCGCTCCTGTTTCGTCTACTGCAAGACACCTGTCGGCATCTCCGTCAAAAGCTACACCAAGATGGCATTTCTTTTCAACAACGTAACGGGAAATTGCATCCATATATGTTGAACCGCACTTATCATTGATATTTGTACCGTTAGGCGAAGAATTAAACAAGAATACCGTTGCTCCCAGTCCTCCGAAAAGCCTTTCGGCTGTTGCGCTTGCCGAACCGTTTGCACAGTCTATTGCAACCCTTATGCCCGACAGATCATGGTCTATGGTTTTCATTACATATCTGATGTAATCCCACTCTCCGTTCTTATCATAGCTTATTCTGCCTACATTTGCACCGCCCGTCATTGCTGCGCTTATCTCTTCGGGACTGTCAAGAACGAGCCTTTCAATTTCTTCTTCTATATCGTCTGAAAGCTTATATCCCGAACCTGAGAAAAGCTTTATTCCGTTGAACTCCATACTGTTGTGGGAAGCCGATATCATCACGCCTGCATCAGCTTCGCGCTTTCTAACAAGAAATGCTACTGCAGGAGTCGGGACGACACCGAGAATTACTGCGTCTGCACCCATTGAGCATATTCCCGCAACAAGAGCTGCTTCAAGAACGTCCGATGAAATTCTTGTATCTTTTCCTATAAGTATTTTCGGTTTATGGTGCGATTTCTGCGTTAAAACCATTGCAGCCGCCCTGCCTATCTGCATTGCAGTTTCGCAGGTAAGCTCCGTAAGGGCAACCCCTCTCGCTCCGTCAGTGCCGAATAATCTGCCCATATTAAAATTCTCCTTTATTGTAGATTGCTGTTAAAATTACTCAAAAAAGGTTTGCTGAGTATTGTCAGCTGCGCCGCCCTTGTACTCATAACCCATGTGCTTATATGCAAGCGCCGTTGCGCAGCGTCCTCTCGGAGTTCGTGCAACAAATCCAAGCTGCATAAGGAACGGCTCGCAGACATCTTCAAGGGTAACCGCTTCCTCACCGATTGCCGAAGCAAGAGTTTCAAGTCCGACAGGACCGCCGTTATACCCTCTGATAAGCATATTGAGCATACGCTTGTCAAGATTGTCAAGACCGAGACTGTCTATCTCCATTCGGTCAAGAGCGATTTTTGCAATATCTTCGGTAATTTTACCGTTGCCGATAACCTCTGCAAAATCGCGGACGCGCTTCAGCAAACGGTTTGCGATACGAGGAGTACCTCTCGCACGCTTGGCAAGCTCCATTGCGCCCGACTTATCGCAGGCTATTCCGAGAATGACAGCAGAGCGCATTATAATATCACAAAGCTGCTCGTAAGTATAAAGCTCAAGGCGCTGAATTACTCCAAATCTGTCACGAAGAGGTGACGTAAGCTGACCTGCTCTTGTAGTTGCACCGATAAGTGTGAACTTAGGCAAGTCGATTCTCAAAGAACGTGCAGAAGGACCTTTTCCGATAATGATATCCAGTGCATAGTCCTCAAGTGCAGGATAGAGGACCTCTTCAATTGAACGTGAAAGGCGGTGTATTTCATCAATAAAAAGCACATCATGCTCAGAAAGATTTGTAAGCAGCGCCGCTAAATCTCCCGGCTTTTCAATTGCAGGTCCTGAGGTTATGCGAATATTTACTCCCATTTCATGAGCTATAATTGCAGAAAGAGTGGTTTTTCCAAGACCGGGGGGACCATAAAGCAAAACATGGTCAAGCGGCTCTCCGCGTTTTTTTGCCGCCTCGATGTAAACGGACATATTCTCTTTGACTTTATCCTGACCAATATACTCAGACAAAGTTTTGGGACGGAGTCCAACTTCTATATCGTCCGTATCGTTTTCCGTTACGTTCGGAGAAACCATCCTGCTTTCGGAACGTTCAAAATTCATTTCGCTTGATTCCAGCAATTTTATCTTCCTTTCATGCCATCATCGAGTTATATCAGCTTTTTCTGTTTGTATTCCTTAGTCTGTTTTGTCGGTATCACGATCAGAGGTATTATCATTTCCTCATCGGTAAGCCCGCCGTGATTTGCTTTATTCATTTGCTTTGGCTTTTCGTTCAAAGTCTGATATCGTAAGTTTTTATCGGCAATTGCACAAATCATATAGTCGCCGATAAAATCTATAGTTTTCGGATGCGGTTCGCCGCGTCCGAGAATACCTTTTGCAAGCACATCATTTCTCGAAAGCACAATAAAATCATTTCCAAGATAGCTGCGGCACGCACGTTCAAAGTCTGTACGTCTGTCATATTTTACATAGCACGCCGCTGCACGGCTTTCAACAAACGGCGGCACAACAAGGCAGTCTGAAATTTCTCTTATATGATTGATTTTTATTTCCTCAGAAATGTTGATAAGTCCATGGTCGGCAGAAATTATAACCAGCGTATCGGTAAGTCTGGCGCAAAGCTCCTCTATCTGATTGCTTAAAAATTTAAGCTTTTCCGCAGTTTTTTCACCGTAGCAGCCCTCCCTGTGTGCAGTATCGTCCGGACTGTTCCACTGAACGTATGTAAACGTATTCTGAGGTGTGGCACAAATCATTTTTATTAGTTCGCAGACACGTTCAAATTTATCAGCTGTTTTATGTATGTTTCCTTTTTCGGCAATATTTACCCCCGTCTGTGCAATTGTAAAAGGCTGAACATCACCGATAATCGAATCTGCAATATCCTGATATATTGTTTCATACGGCATTACAAATTCTGCAGCACTTGCTTTTGTTATAGGCAGCTTTGTATAAGTATCAAGATTTGTAAAAACATCAATTGTACGGCAGAATTCTTTGAAAAAAAGCGACCAGCCGAGCCATCCGTGTTCATTAGGAGAAACGCCCGTATAATAACTTGTCATTGCCGAAACGGTAGTGGACGGAAAAACCGATGTGAGATTTTCCATATGGTGCTTACGCAGAAAATTGGAAGCAATAAGGTTTCTTTCCATCATATCTGTGCCCATTCCGTCAAGGATTATCAAAACAACATTTTTGTAAAATTTATCAAGGTGCGCATCAAGCTTAGGAAGTGTATGATACTCGATCGGCGCACGGTAATATTTTCTTATGGAAGAAATAATATTTACGGGACATCTTGTATAATCCGGATATGAAAGCATTTTTGCGCTCCTTTCCATAATATGTATTTTCAGCTTGTACCTTTACAGATTTGCCGCCATTTTTTTAAGAGACTGACGGATAAGCTCTTCAACAGACAGCGACGGGTCAAGCTTTGCAACCGCAGAAGCAGCTTCAGTCTGGCTGTAACCCAATACAACAAGAGCCGAAATTGCTTCAGAGGTATTGCTGCCGTTTGTAACAGCTTCAAAATCGACTTCCATACTTTCTGTCGAAGAAAGCTGTTCTTTGGATATTTTATCTTTAAGCTCAAGAACAACTCTTTGCGCAAGCTTTGGACCAACGCCCTTTGTTTTTGTAAATGCCTTATAGTCCCCTGTTGCAACGGTAAGAGCAAAGCGTTCGGGATTAGTATCGGAAAGAATTGCAAGTCCCGCCTTTGGACCTACGCCCGAAACGGAGATCAACATTTTAAAGCAGTTAAGTTCCTGCTCGGTTGCAAACCCGAAAAGCTCAACGCTGTCTTCACGGACGTAAAGATAAGTGTAAAGCATTGATTCTTCGCCTGTTCTTCCAATCTGAGCAAGTGTTGCCAGAGTCGTACGGCAGGCATAGCCTACTCCGCCGCATTCAATTACCGCAATATCGGTTCCTTTATGTATGATTTTTCCTCTTACGCTGTATATCATTTAAATTGCTCCTTATATTTTATTCCGCCGCTAGAATGTCCGTGACAGATAGCTATTGCCAATGCATCGGCAGTATCGTCAGGCTTAGGCACATCGGCAAGCCCGAGAATTCGCCTCGTCATTTCCATTACCTGAGGCTTTTCAGCGCGACCGTAACCTACAACCGACTGCTTCACCTGCAATGGGGTATACTCAAAAATCGGAATGCCCATATTGGTTGCCGCAAGAAGAGTTACTCCCCTCGCCTGTGCAACGTCGATACCGGTTTTTTGGTTGGTATTGAAAAACAGCTTTTCAATTGCCATAGCTTCCGGTTTAAATGTGTTAAGGACCGTATTCATATCATCATATATTGTTTTAAGCCGAAGTGTAAAATCTGTACCTGCTTCTGTGGTGATCGCCCCAAAATGAACGGGAACAAACTTGTAACCGTCGTATTCCACAATGCCGAATCCGACGATCGCATAGCCCGGGTCAATTCCAAGAATTCTCAAACAACACACTTCCCCCATCATAATAACAATTAATTATATCATATAATTGCAAGTTCTGCAATATTTTTTTGAAACTTATTGTAATTTTGCTATAAATATTGTATAATAAATTTGATGTCAAAGAAATCATTGGAGGATAACAAAATGGATTTGATCGAGCTCAGGAATCACATAGACGAAATCGATGGCGAAATTCTCAGACTTTTTGCGGAGCGTATGGAGGTTTGCCGCGATGTCGCAGAATATAAAAAGCAAAATAATCTTCCCGTTATGCAGGGCGGACGGGAGCATCAGATCATTGAACGGGTACGAAACAGTTCTCCGGATGGTTTGAAAGACGGTGCGGCTATGCTGTTTCAGAATATTATGGATATAAGCAAATGTATTCAGAATATGGAAATTCAGCATGATTCCCACCTTTCTTCGCCTAAACCGTTTATTCCGGAAAATGCCGTTAAAATCGCCTGTCAGGGTACTGTGGGTGCTTACTCAGAAGCTGCGTGCAGGAAGCTTTTCGGCGATAAGCCGGCTGTATTTTACCACGAATTTGAGGATGTTTTCAATGCAGTCGAAAGCGGAGAAGCGGATTATGGTATTCTCCCACTTGAAAATTCCACAATAGGTACAATTTCCGAGACTTATGACCTTATGTCAAAACACCGCTGCAACATCTGCTCCATTGTAAGGGTTGAAATTACTCATTGTCTTGCGGCTGTTAAAGGCGCTGACCTTGACAGCATTAAGCAGGTTTACTCCAAAGCCGAAGCACTTTCTCAATGCTCTGAGTTTATCAAAGACAACGGACTTATACGCCGCGAATATGCTAATACGGCTCTTTCCGCAGAACTTATCAAGGAAAGAAATGACCCGTCCATTGCCTGCATATGCTCAAAAAGCTGTGCTGAGCTTTATGGTCTTGAAATTGTCAGTGACAGAATTGCAGACGCTTATCCGAATTATACAAGATTCATATGCTTTTCAAAGGATTACATATCTCCTTCCGATGCGGACACTATCAGCGTTTGTGTTGCCATTTCCAACACTCCTGGATCACTGTATCGTATGCTGACCAAGTTCTCGGTTGCAGGTCTTAATCTAACCAAAATCGAGAGCAAAAATATTGCCGGAAGCGACTTTGAGGTACTTTTTTACCTTGACTTTAAGGGCAGCTGTGCAGATTCTAAAGTCGTTACACTTCTGAATGACCTTGAAAGCGAAATGTCATTCTTCCGTTTTCTCGGAAGCTTCAAGGAAATTGTCTGACGGGAGGGTTTATTATGCAGGATATGACCGTTTCCGCAATTATCGCCTGTGCAGGCAGTTCCTCACGAATGAACGGAGTAAACAAGCAGCTTTGGGAGCTTGAAGGTATTCCTGTTGCCGTGCGCTCCATGCTTGCATTTGAAAGTATTGACGAGGTCACGGAAATAATCGTTTCCGCAAAAGAATGTGATATTCCCGAAATTGAACAGCTTGCCGAAAAGTACGGAATAACCAAATTCAAGTGTGCAGTGACAGGAGGCGAAACGCGCCAGCAATCGGTTTTCAAAGCGTTTATGGAGACGGATAAAGCTACACGTTTAATTGCCGTACACGACGGAGCGCGCCCCTTTGTGAACCCAGAACACATACGCAGGTGCATTAAGGACGCATCAATTTTTGGCGGTGCGGTACTGGGTGTTCCCGTGAAGGATACTCTGAAAATTGTTGACGGAGGTCTGATAGTTGACACGCCTAACCGCAGTCAGCTTTATATTACTCAGACGCCGCAAATTTTCCGAAGGGATATTTATGTAAAGGGAATAAACTTTGCAAACGAACACGAACTTGATTTTACGGACGATTGTCAGCTTGCCGAGGCTATTGGCGTCAAAGTCAACATGACGATTTCCGATTACCGCAACATCAAAATCACAACGCCCGAGGATTTGGCAGTGGCAGAAGTATTTTTAAGAATGGAGCATATATAATGATTAGAATAGGTCATGGATATGATGTTCACCGTCTTGTCCCCGGACGTAAGCTTATTCTTGGCGGTGTGGATATTCCTCATGAAACGGGTCTGCTCGGGCACTCCGATGCAGACGTTGTAGTTCACGCAATTATGGACTCTATTCTTGGTGCGCTTGCTTTTGGCGATATCGGAAAGCACTTTCCCGACAGCGATCCGGAATACAGCGGTGCAGACAGTATCATGTTACTGAAAAAGGTTATGGAAATTGTTTCGTCACAAGGATATACAGTTGGAAACATTGACAGCACCATTATATGCCAAGCACCAAAGCTTGCTCCTTATATTGATACAATGAGAAACAACATTGCAGCGGCGGCAGGCTGTGACGTTTCCCGTATAAGCGTTAAGGCCACAACCGAAGAAAAACTCGGTTTTACCGGGGCTAAAGAGGGTATTGCAGCTCATGCGGTCTGCATTTTATACAAGGCTAATTAAACGGTCACAGATAAGGTTTTATATGCATATTATAATGCAGGAGGACTATACTTCATGTACGGTTCACCTGCATTTTCTTTTCTGCAAAAGCGGAAACGAGAGGAACATCAATATGAACAGATACACCATTGCTTTTACTTCCGTTACTATTGCGCTGAAAGCTCAGTCTGTTCTTCGTTCCCACGATTTCTTTACAGAAATTATCCGCACGCCGCGCAACCTGGCGTCAGGCTGCGGTTACAGCCTCGTTGTGGGCGGAGACATTGAGAAAGCAATAGATTATCTCGAAAGAGCAGGAATTAAATACAAAGCAGTTATGGAGAACAGATAAACTTATTTGGTACTTGGAGATTTACTCAAATGATAAATTTTGACAACTCCGCCACTTCTTTCCCAAAGCCTGCCTCTGTAAAAAAAGCCGTAATAACTGCTTTAAACCGTTATGGCGGCAATCCGGGAAGAAGCGGTCACAAACTTTCTATTGAAACGGCAGAGGCGGTTTACTCGGCACGCTCCGCCGCTGCCGATTTTTTCGGTGCTGAATCTGACAACGTCGTTTTTACGCAGAACTGTACTCACGCGCTCAACATGGCAATCAAAGGCGCAGCGACCGACGGCTGTCACATAATCATTTCCTCCCTTGAACACAACTCGGTGCTGCGCCCTGTTCATGCGCTTTCAATGCAGGGAAAATGCACATACAGCATTGCTGCAGTTAGCCATGATGATTCGGTTACTGTTGAAAATTTCAGAAAGCAGATCAATCCCAATACAAAAATCATCGCTTGCACTCTCGGAAGCAACGTTACGGGACAGATACTCCCATATAATCGAATTGCAGAGCTTTGCAGCAATAACGGCATATGCTTTATTGCCGACGGAGCGCAGGCGTGCGGAATAATTCCTATAAAGCTTTCAGACGGTATAAATATTTTATGTACCGCAGGACATAAAGCGCTTTACGGCCCAAGCGGAACCGGACTTTTTATTACCGACGGAAAATTTCCGATAAAGCCTATCATGGAGGGCGGAACAGGAAGCCTTTCTCTTGAAGCTGAACAGCCTGATTTCCTTCCGGATGAGCTTGAATCCGGTACTGTAAACACATCGGGAGCAATTGCTCTGGGAGCAGGTATTCGGTTCGTTCAAAAACTTGGCACTGACAGAATTTACAGCCACGAAAATGCTCTTTGCCAAAAATTCATTTCAGCTATGAAAAAGGTCAAAAATGTTACCGTTTACCGCGATGACAGAGTAAAAAATTACCTTCCTGTGGTTTCTTTTAACATCAACGGAATTACAGCAAACGAAATGGCTGCCATACTAAGCGATATGGGATTTGCTCTTCGGGGCGGACTGCATTGCTCAGGACTTGCACATACTTCGATAGGAACTGTTCCCGACGGAACTGTGCGTTTTTCACCGTCAGTTTTCAATACGGAAAAAGAGGTAGATTCACTTATTTCTGCGATAAGAAAAATTGCACAAAAAAGATAAATCAATCCCCACAGAGCCGAAACTCTATGGGGATTTTTTTTGAAATTCGGTTATAATAAGTTTAGTAAAGCAATTGTTTATTACAATTTTAAAACTAAATTTGCTTCTTAAAAGATGCGAAACACCGGTTAGGACTTGATTCCCTGCTTGTAAGCATCGATCATCTTCTTAACCATCTGACCGCCTACAGAACCAACCTCTCTTGCTGTGAGGTCACCATTGTAACCGTTCTTGAGATTTACGCCAACTTCGCTGGCAGCTTCCATCTTGAAGCGTTCCATTGTTTCCTTACCCTGCTGAGTATTTACGTTTTTCATAATAATTAAACTCCTTACATAATTTTAATTTTGCAATTCTGCGATTTTTGTGAACCGCGTTTTGGGGTTTGCTTTAGTATTATTTACGGGCAAAAACTTATTATGTGAGGTAATTATATGAATAGTTTCCTTAATTTTCGATAATTTTCAACGCACATTTTACTCCGTCAACCGCTGCGGACATTATTCCTCCGGCATATCCTGCACCTTCTCCGCAAGGGTACATACCGTCAACCGACAGCGAAGTCATATTCTCATTGCGAGTGATCCTTACTGGAGATGAGGTTCTTGTTTCCGGTGCAGTAAGAACTGCGTTTCTATTGCCGAAACATTTCATTTTTCGTGAAAAATTGTTTAATCCAATACGCATCATTTCAGTGACCTGCTTAGGAAAAAGCTCGTCAAAATTACATTCTGTCACTCCAATTGCATATGTCGGCATAACCTCTGCACCGTGCATACTGCCCTTTCCTTCAAGAAAGCTTCCTACTGTTGATGCAGGCGCAGTATAATTTTTCCCTGCAAGCATATAAGCCTTATGTTCTATCTCACGGGCAAATTTTACACCGTCCAACGGATCTCCGCCGAAATCTTCCGATGAAACTGACACAACCAACGCTGCGTTTGCGTTTTCTCCGTCACGGGCAAACTCGCTCATTCCGTTTGTAACGACTGTTTCATTTTCACTTGATGATGGCACGACAGTTCCTCCGGGGCACATACAAAAGGTATACACCGCACGTTCCCCTCTTCGGTAAGAAAGCTGATATTCTCCCTGCGGAAGATTTGCGTTATTCCAGTGTTTTCCATAAAGAGAAATATTAACATCCGACTGCTTGTGTTCAATTCTTGCACCGACTGAAAACGGCTTAGATTCAAGAAAAATTTTTTTGTTATAAAGCATTTCAAAAGTATCTCTTGCACTGTGCCCTATAGCAAGTATCAATGCATCACATGGTATAACTTCACAGTTGTTGACAGTCACAGACTTAATTTTACCGTTTTCTGCATAAAAATCCGTCAGAGCTGAATTAAAGCGTACCTGTCCGCCAAGTTCAATCACTTTTTTACGAATATTTTTTACCACTCCGCGAAGCTTGTCAGTACCGATATGAGGCTTTGCTTTTATCAGTATTTCCTCAGGTGCGCCAAATTCAACCAGTTTTTCAAGAACATGACGGCAAAGAGGGTCTTTTATTCTTGTTGTAAGCTTGCCGTCCGAAAAAGTTCCTGCGCCGCCCTCGCCGAACTGAACGTTTGTGGACGGGTCAAGCTGCGCGCTTGTCCAGAAGCTGTTGACTGCATTTACTCTTTCATCAACACAAGCTCCGCGTTCGATTACAAGCGGTTCAAAGCCATACTCCGCAAGAGTCAGAGCAGCAAACATACCGGCAGGTCCAAATCCGGCTATTACCACTTTTTTCTTTTTAGCAGAACCATTTTTTTCGGGCATAAGCTTTTCCTGAATCACCTTGGAGCAAAACGGATATTTGCCGCATATTCGGCTTTCATCAGCCTTGTCAGACAGCTCGATCCAGACAGATGATACTAAACGTATATTATTATTATCTCTTGCGTCAAGTGAGGTTTTATGAACGCCGCTTCTTATAACATCAGATTGATTTATCCTGATTTTTTTTAATGCCGCAGAAACAATTTCCTTCTGACCTGCAGTTATACTGCTTTTAATTTGTGAAATTATTACAGCCATATTACCAGCCTTTCAAAAACAGGCGGAAAAGCTTTACCTTTCCGCCTGTTTATCAGTTATTTTCCTTTGCGGTTACTTGAATAGTCGCCCTTGGAGAAAGAACACCGTCAGAGCCAATGCACCATATATCGTCATATGCAGGAATACTGAAAGTTACCGGAAGCTTATGATAGCCCTCCTCCATATCAAAACTGTTCAGCATATCTATTTGTGCAATCACATCTATATATGTTAACTGCTCCATTGATTCCTCCGGTCCGACAAATATCGGAGTAACTCCGGAAGTTACAATTTTGAAATCGAACTGGCTTGGTGCGTTTACAAGCTGAATTGAAGGATTGGTTATATGAATAGGACGTTTAATAAGGCCTTCAGAAGGACACTTTACGGTAATTGCTCCTACCTCGTTCCAGTCTTGATATCCTTCTGTAAGAAATTCCTCGGTAATAAAGGTAAATTCCTTTCCGATATCCACTTCACGCATATCAATTGTACCAATATCAATTATGTCTCCGTCTTTGATGCTTTCATTCGGCACAACAACTTCAAGCTCGTCTACAGAAAATTCAAGCTTTTCCTTAAACTTTTCAATATCAAAGCTTGCAGGAGCATTAGTTATACGAACATCAAGCTTCATAGTACGCTTTGCATATACAGGAACGTGAACTGTAAACTCAGATTTATCATACGTCAGCCTATTATCTTCATCAACGATAGCAATATTTCCGTTATAAAGCTTAATTGTACTTGTTTTGAAATCAGTCGTATTTGTAAGAGTAGTATCTTCGCTGATTATAGCTGTTGCCCTTGAAATGCTTTCAACCGTCTCGGCGGGTCCTGTTATGCTTACAGTATCCGGAACAACAACAATACTTTCAGTATCACCCATAATAAAACCGTCAGCTGTACTGATTCCCGAAATTTCCGGACTGACCTGTATTTTCTTTGTGATTATTCTGTCAAAATCAACACTTACTATTGATGGTTCAATCTTTGTCACTTCAAATTTTTTTCCGGTAGTACTTTCTATTTGTATCGGAAGGTTATATTCCATTGCATACATTACATTCTCTGCCGAAGCAACCGCAACCAGATCTTCGGTTTTCAGACTTCCGACTTCTCCGCGGTCACCGGTAAGATATACGTTTACTGTTTCAACAGATTGTGACATAGGCTGATATTCATTTGCCTCTGCGTATGTTCCCTCCAAAGATATTTCAATGGGGACATTGTATATTACCGTATCCATAGTAGGATAAACGCTTATTGAAACTATGAACCATATTACTATTGCAGCAACAAGCGAAGCAATTTTTATAACAACATCCTTTTCAAAAAGATGCGAAAAGAACATACCGATTTTATTGAAAATATTTTTTATTATCTCAAGCATACTCATATTTATACAAATACCTCCGCTCAGATTTTATCGGTAAATTTCTTTTTTCTGAATACCCCGAAAATGCTGTTTTCATCTCTTTCTTCCGATTCTTCTTCTTTCTTCGGAGGATTTCCGCTGTTTTTAGGTGGCTTTGGCGCTTTCTGCGGCTTTTCCGGAAGCAATTTTTTTCTGAGCAGTTTTTTCAAGCTGTCTCTCGTGTAGCCCCTTGTCAGGTCACCGTTTTCCGCAACAGAAATGGTTCCCGTTTCCTCAGATACAACAATTACGATAGCGTCTGAATTTTCACTCATGCCTATTGCTGCACGATGACGTGAACCGAGAGCTTTGTTAATGGTTTCCTCTTTTTGAGGCTTCGGAAGAAAACACGCAGCTGCAAGAACCATTCCGTCGCGCATTATAACTGCGCCGTCATGAAGCGGTGTTTTGGGATAAAAAATATTTCCAAACAATTCTTTTGATGGTTCTGCATTTAATATCGTTCCGGTATCTATCTGCTCGCCAAGCTTTGATTCCTGCTCAATTACAATAAGCGCACCTGTTGTCGTAGAAGACAAGTCCTCACATGCGTCACATATAGACTCGATAGCAGTACCCCATTTAGCAGAAAGAGCATCTGCTGATTCAGATGTAAGAGAAGAAAATACAGACAGCTTTGAAACCTTTGAATGTCCCATTTTTTCAAGTGAACGGCGAAGCTCAGGCTGAAAAATAACAATAATTGCAAGGAGGCCTATATCAAAAACTCTGTTAAGAAGATATGCCATCGCTTTCATGCCAACTGCGTCCATGATAAAATATGCAATAAAAATAAGCACTACGCCGCGGATAAGTCCGCCTGCACGGGTTTCCTTAACAAGAGTAAAGCCTTTATAAATAAGGACTGTAAGCACGGCTATATCGAGAACATCCCAGAATTCAATGGGCAATATACTGTTTATATACGAACCCATTGTATATATTAAGTCCATTTATCAGACCATTCCTTTCAGCATATATATTATTATTTTACCATTATTTCATCATTTTTTCAATACCCTTGAAAAAATAAATCAATAAAAAAACAAG
The DNA here is from genome assembly GCA_051882695.1 of Oscillospiraceae bacterium. Taxonomy (GTDB): domain Bacteria; phylum Bacillota; class Clostridia; order Oscillospirales; family Ruminococcaceae; genus RGIG8773. Next base: position 24,372 of record JBJESH010000329.1, read on the forward strand.
GATATTCAAAATGAATACCCTTGCGATAAATATTAAAGTACAACAGGCTCAAATTCGACACGAATTTTAGGAAGTTTCTTAACCGTGTAATAATAGTTCTCTGCCCAGTCTTCGCCTTGTGAGGGGTCGTTTTCGCCGCTTGCGGGAGGAGCAAAAAGCTTTAAAGTCATGTCGCAAGCACCGTCAAGAGGTTTCTCGTAAAATGCGCTCATAAGGTCGATAACCTTTGCCTCGGGAGACTTATAGAACCATCTTCCGTTGATTTCAAGCATATAGTTGCTGTCATCATCCTTGTCAAAATAAAGCTCACAGAAATGAGGATTACTGTCAAAATGCATCGGAATTGCAAGTCCGTCAGCGTCCTCAGCCCCACCCCATCTTAAAGTAACGGGAAGTTCAATTTCTCCGTTCTGTTTCATTTCGGGCAGGAAGCGCTCACTGTGGATAATTTCCTTATATGTTTTCATTACAGGCTGAGGAATACCTACGTCAGCATTGTTTGGATCCTGTATTTCAAGACCAAGGCGGCCTCTGTCGCGGAACTGATAGAAAGTAAATCCGCTGAACCAGTCGGCGTTGTCCTCTTCCATAATATCACAGAATTCCTTGACCATCATTGCCTGATCGTATGCGCCGGTAACATCACCGTCCGCATTAAACTCGGACATTACCATAGGCTTTGCAGCACCGCCGTTAAGCTCCTTATATCTCTCAAAGCTGAGTTTTGTAAGGTTATAGACATCTCTTACCTTACTTCTGGAATGGCTTGTTCCTCCCTTTAATGCAACGTCATAAGGCCAACCCCAGTGAAGTGCCATATATTTGTCAACAGACCAGATATCTGCTTCGGGAATACACTGTGCAAACTCCTTTTCCTTTTCCATTTCGCCGCCGTTTTCAGGATGTTCAACACCGCCGATACAGATAATAGTTTTTACATTAGGAGCATACTCATGAATAATTTTACTGAAGCGAACAAAGAAATCTGCCACTCCCTGATAGGTCGTACGCTTTGTAAAAGAGAACCAATCTCCTGTTGCCTCATGGTTGATACGAAGCATCATTCTTCCGAATGGACGCAGGTCTTTTGCAATCGCAATAAGGTGTTCATCTGATACGTTTGGGTCAACCGTAAGCGTAAGAGTAACATCCTGACCGTGACGGCGAACATCTCTCATGCAGGTAAAAGGCTCATCATCGGTCGTACCGTTAAGACCGCCCTTGTATGTAAAATAGTCGTCATAAGGGTAATCCCACTGAAATGATACCTCAGCGTCCTTCATTACCTCAGAAATTCTGCCCGGCCACTCCTTATCAAGGGGATAGTAACAATACATAAGGCTGATACTGCGGTGAGGTCTGCCGAGAGTGTGGAGAATATAATCCTGATTAACATATTCGCCTCTTTCGGAGCCGTCGCCCAAATCGACCGCACACTTGGCTTTACCCATATGAATACCATAAAGCTTATCGTTCATTAAATACAACCCTTTCTATAAAATTATATTTAAGTAATCGTTTCCATAGATAAATTTATCATAAAAATCACATCTTGTCAACAAACATTTTATGAACGAAAAATATTTCAGAATAATAAAAGAACAGAGGTATCGGATAAATCCAATACCTCTATAACTATATTGATAATTAGCTCACAAAATCAGGCTCACTTATTATCGTTGTCTCTGATTGCAACTCGTCTGATTTTGCCGCTGATCGTCTTAGGCAATTCATCAACAAATTCAACAATTCTTGGATATTTATACGGAGCAGTATTTTTCTTAACATGCTCCTGAAGCTCTTTAATAAGCGCTTCATCACCCTTGTCCTTATATTCCTTAGTAAGAACGATAGTTGCCTTTACAACCTGACCTCTGATGGGATCCTTTGCGCCTGTTACTGCTACCTCAAGGACTGCAGGATGTTCCATAAGAACGCTTTCGATCTCGAATGGTCCGATACGATAGCCGGAAGCCTTGATCACGTCATCGGTACGTCCAACATACCAGAAGTAACCGTCTTCATCGCGCCATGCTGTATCGCCTGTATGGTACATATTATTATTCCATGAATTATTTGTAGCTTCGGGATTTTTATAATATTCCTTGAACATACCGATTTGGTGCATACCCTTTGTACGAATAACAATTTCACCTGTTTCACCGGCAGGAAGCGAATTTCCGTCCTCGTCAACAATATCAACATTGTAGAGAGGTGTAGGCTTGCCCATTGAACCGGGCTTAGGCTCCATTCCCGGGAGATTTGCAACTACGAGAACAGTTTCGGTCTGACCGAAGCCCTCCATCAGCTTCAGACCTGTATATTCAAGCCATCTGTTGTAAACTTCGGGATTGAGTGCCTCACCTGCAATAGTGGAGTATTTAAGGTTTGAAAGGTCGTAATTCTCTATGCCCTCTTTGATAAACATACGATACATAGTCGGAGGCGCACAGAAAGAGGTTACCTTATAATCCTGAATTTTCTGAAGAATATCAGCCGAATGGAAGCGATTGAAGTCATATACGAAAACAGAAGCCGCACAGGCAAACTGGCCATACATTTTACCCCACATACACTTACCCCAGCCTGATTCGGAAATAGTGAAGTGGAGGGTGTCCTCCTTAATATTATGCCAGTACTTAGCTGTCTGAATATGAGCAGCTGCATAGTAGTGGCTGTGGAGAACCATCTTGGGATAGCCTGTTGTTCCGCTTGTGAAGTAAAGCAGCATATCATCGTCAACCTTGTTTTCTATGCGCTCAAGAGTTTCGGGGAACTTTTCAATTTCTTTGTCAAATGAGACCCATCCATCTCTGTCACCGCGAACAATATATTTTTCAATTATGCCGTCATATTCCTTGAGTGATTCCTCAATGTGGTCGGTAACCTCACCGTCAGCTGTTGCAATAACATACTTAACGTCGGCAGCTTTGAAACGGTAGGTATAATCCTTTTTCATAAGCTGATTTGTAGCAGGAATAAGAACAGCACCGATCTTGCACAGCGCGATCGTAAGGAACCAGAACTGATAATGACGCTTTAAAACAGCAAGAACCTTATCGCCTTTTTTAACTCCGTGCGCAAGCAGCATATTTGCTGTCTGATTGGATTTTTTCATAAGGTCGGAATAAGTGAAGATATGCTCCTCACCTTCTTCGTTAAGCCATACCATTGCACGGCGTTCAGGCTCGTTCTTTGCAATTTCATCAATTATATCGTATCCGAAATTGAAATTTTCAGGAACATGAACCTCAAGCTTTGTAAGAACACCGTTGCTGTCAAATTCATCGCTGACAAACTTTTTATATAAATCTTTCATTTCCATTTGAATATTACCCTCTTCCGAAAATTTTACTTGATAAGTATTGCAAGGAATTCGCACTTCTCACCGTTTGCTGCGATCATGCCATGAGGTGCGCTTGAATCGTATATAATGGAATCACCCTTGCTGAGAACCTTGATTTTGCCGTCGATAACGATTTTCAGGCTTCCCGAAAGAATGTAATCATACTCCTGACCCTCATGAACAGAAAGTGAAATAGGCTTATCCTGCTCTTCCTCTGAATAAGGCGCAATAACAAGAAACGGCTCAATTTTCTTATCTTTAAAAAGATATGCAAGGTGCTGATATTCAAAGCTTTCACGGCGCTTAACAGGAAGTCCTGTTCCGTTTCTTACAACGCAATAGCGCTTGAGCTTTGGATTTTCTCCTGTGAGAAGCTCAATAATATCAACACCGAAAATCTCTGCACACTTATAAATAAATGTTACGGAAAAATCCTTTTCGCCCTTTTCGATAAGAGCGTAATCTTCTGCTGAACAGCCTGTTTTCTCGCACATTTCCTCGGCTGAAATTCCGAGAATATCGCGCAGACCCTTTAATCTTTCAGCCACTTCCTTAATGCTGTAATTCATATATCATACTCCCTTTCAATAATATTATAAATGTCCGACGGTTTTTCAGCAAGATAATCCGCACCGCCCGACAGCAATTCCTCTTTGGTTCTGAACCCCCATAAACATCCGACTGCCGTTACTCCGGCATTTTTTGCGGTAAACATATCGACGTTTGAATCGCCTGCAAAGTATGTATTCTTCTTTTCTGCACCAAGCCTTGACATTATGCTGTACACAATATCCGGCTCAGGCTTTTTGGGAACTCCGGGCAAAGCGCCCTGCACATAATCGAAGCTGCCTCCAAAAAACTGTTTAACAAGAGCCTGTGTAAACGAATCGGACTTATTTGAAGCGACAGCAATTTTACAGTCGTTTTTCTTCAGAGCAGCTATAAGCTCCTCGATCCCGTCATATGGACGGGTTTT
>JBJESH010000330.1:0-1887 GCA_051882695.1 Oscillospiraceae bacterium
ACCGTAAAGGTCTTGTCAACGTCCGCAACAGCCGCAACATAGCTTGAGTCAACGCCGCTTGAAAGGAAGCTTCCGACTTCAACATCGGATATCTTGTGCGCTTCGACGGAATTGTGGAAAATATCCGAAATTTCATCGACCCACTTGTCAAGGTCGGGAGTGTTATCGGGCTTGAACTCAACGTCCCAGTAACGTGTTATGTCAAGCTTGCCGTTTGAATATTTGAAATAATGAGCAGGGGGAAGCTTGAAAACGCCCTTGAAGAACGTTTCTGCGCAAGGGGAGTACTGAAACGTCAGATAGTTTTCCAGCGCCGCCTCGTTAAGCTCCTTTTTGAAATCGGGGTGAACAAGAAAAGCCTTTATCTCCGAGCCGAACATAAATGTGCCGTTCATATCGGCATAGTAAAGCGGCTTGATGCCGAAGAAATCACGGGCACCGAAAAGCTCCTTTTTGACCGTGTCCCAGATAACGAAAGCGAACATTCCGCGCAGCTTGTTCAGAAGCTTTTCGCCGTACTCCTCATAGCCGTGAAGAAGCACCTCCGAGTCGGTCTTGGTCTTAAAGGTGTGACCTGCCTTGATAAGCTCCTCGCGGATAGACTGATAGTTGTATATCTCGCCGTTGAAAAGCAGTACCTTAGTGCCGTCCTCATTGTATATAGGCTGGTCGCCTGACTCGGTAATGTCAATAATGCTCAGTCTGCGGAAGCCGAGAGCAATGTCGCCGTCAACGTGCTTTCCGCCCGAATCGGGACCTCTGTGCCTGATTTTGTCCATCATGGCTTCGATAATTTTATTTGAATCATTTTTTGTGTTGGTAAAACCTACAAATCCGCACATAAAAACCCTCCGTAAATGGGATAGTAATATAATATACTATATCATTATACTTTATTATTCCGTATTTTGCAAGCAAAAAATAAAAAAGCAGTGCAGAAGGTTTGTGAAAATACTGTGAAATAAACCGTTATAAGCTTGACTTGCGGTAAGCTGCGGATTATAATAGAAACAAAAAAAGGAGAAAATGTTTCCGATATGAAGCAAGCGATAATTGAAGAAACGATAAGAAGCCTGAAGCAGGAGGGTCTGCGCTTTTCGGTGGATACCTTGGCGGAAAGACTTAAAATTTCAAAGAAAACTGTTTATAAGTATTTTCCCACAAAGGAAGCACTTGCGTATGCAATGTATGAAAAATACTACGATGATTTAAATGTCAAAATAAAAGAAATTAAGCAGCTGAATGAACACGATACGGCAAAAAAGCTGCTGCTGTGCTATTTTGATTCATCGCAGATGGTGCGCAGGGAAATTTTCAATAAATATTGTCTGAATGAAGCAATAGGGAATTATTCATTAAAACGGCATTCGGAGGTATGGGAAAACATAGGACCGTATCTGTGCAGTGAAATGACAGATAAAGAAGCTGAATGCTGCAAATTGATCGTAGACGGCGCTTTCGGCAAAGCGATAGAATGCAGTGCCGACCCTGCCGATGTGATAGAAATGCTGAGGAGATTTAAATGATAGCCGATATTTTAAGAGTATTTGCAATAATATGCGTCGCGTTAATTATGGGAAAAATTGCGGCAAAGGTCAAGCTGCCTGCAATTCTCGGCTGGCTTGTAACGGGAATTGTTTTCGGACCGTATCTTGCCGAGATAGTGACCTTTGATATTATAGAGTCCGTTCCGTATAAAATTACCGTTAAGGTGTTTGAATGCTTGGCAGGCGTCATGATCGGAAAAGAAATTATTTTCAAAAAGCTTGCGTCGTCGGGAAAGCAAATCGTAGGTATTACCTTTGTCCAGTCGATAGGTACGTTTTTGTTTGTTTCGTTGGTATTTGCAATAGTATTTTTATGTATGGGCATTCCTGTGTATCTTTC
>JBJESH010000331.1:0-7549 GCA_051882695.1 Oscillospiraceae bacterium
GTGATACTTTACGGCGCGCATGCTGATGATGCTGCAGGAAATGCTTACCCCGACTGTTCGGCTGCTTTCAACGAGGCTATGAATACTGCGGTTTGGGAGGGCAGCGGCAAGCAGGTGAAAATTGAGGCTCCTTTTGTAGGCATGAGCAAGGCTCAGGTCATAAAAACAGGATTGGAGCTGGGTGTGCCTTATGAGCTTACATGGAGCTGTTACGAAGGCGGAGAAAAGCCTTGCGGCGTTTGCGGTACTTGCCGTGACAGAATTGCCGCTTTTGAAGCAAACGGTGTAAAAGACCCGATCATGAAGTAATATTTATATATAAATTAATACTAATTCCTAATCTCCTTATAGACAACGTCTATAAGGAGAGCCGCCTAAAAGGCAGCAAGTCAAAACCTTTGGTTTTGATGGAAATAGTATAAAAGCGGTTTCTGACATGGTCCAAAACCGCTTTTTGATATTGTATGTATTTTTTATTCTTTGTAGTTGATAAGCTCGTCAAGCATCTTCGGCAGGTCGGTATCCATGTTTTCATCGGTAAACTGGCAGGTGCCTACAGCTCTGTGTCCGCCGCCGCCGTATTTAAGCATAAGCTTGCCTACGTTAACATTTGAAGTACGGTTGAGAATTGAATAGCCGACAGCTGCGCTGCATCCCTTGCCGCCCTTGCCGTTTACTATCCATGCGGAAATGTTCTGCTCGGGATAGAGGCTGTAAATAAGGAAGCGGTTGCCGGAATAGATAGGGTCAACACCTCTCAGGTCACTGATGATAACGTCCTTTTCAACACGGGTATGAGCCTTTACCATTTCCTTGAACTTTTCCGCCTGCTCAAAGTAGATATCAATTCTTTCCTTAACATCGGGAAGAGCGAGTATCTCGTCTGTTGTCATAGTGCGGCAGCAGTCGATAAGCTTTTCCATGAGCTGATAGTTTGAGATGGTGAAGTTGCGCCATCTGCCGAGACCTGTTCTGGGGTCCATAAGGAAGCCTACAAGTATCCAGCCTGTCGGATTTAATATTTCTTCACGGGTAAGGTTTCCGCTGTCTACCTTGTCAACAGCTATCATCATATCGTCGTAGTGACCGAAGCGTTCCTTTCCCCCGTAATAGTCATAAATAATTCTTGCACAGGAGGGTGCAATGCGGCTTTCACCCTTGTATTTGCCTTCAAGCTGATTTCTTTCAAATTCGCTGGAGTGGTGGTCGAACCAAAGTCCGCAGCCCTCAACATACGGAACATTTGCAAGGCAGTCGTTCTCGGTGATCTCGATAAGTCCGTCCTGCAAATCCTTTGGGTGGGCAAACTTCCAGTGATCTATAACTCCCACGTCTTTAAGCAAAGCGCCGCAGGCAAGTCCGTCAAAATCCGAACGGGTAACAAGTCTCATTTAAAAACAGCTCCTAACGTTATTTATGTGGCTGCGAAACCGTATTCGCATGATATATTAACATTATACACTATTTTATTTTAAATTTCAATAGAATTTTCAATATTTTTATACGCCGTTTCTGTAAATATATACGCTTATTAGATTAATGCACCGTTGTTTTGTTCAATATGTTGAATTATGAAAAATGGCTTGCTTTTTTGTACGGAAAAAGGTATAATAAAATTAATATTGTATTTTTAAGAAAATTGGAGGAAAAGTTATGCCGATAAAGTACATTTTTGTAACGGGAGGCGTTGTTTCCGGTCTCGGAAAGGGTATTACTGCCGCTTCTCTCGGACGTCTGCTCAAAGCGAGAGGCTACCGCGTTACTATCCAGAAATTTGACCCGTATATCAACCTTGACCCCGGTACTATGTCTCCGTATCAGCACGGAGAGGTTTTTGTTACCGACGACGGTGCAGAGACTGACCTCGACCTTGGTCACTACGAGCGTTTTATCGACGAGAATCTTTCGGTAAATTCAAACGTTACAACAGGTAAAATTTACTGGACTGTACTTAACAAGGAACGCCGCGGCGATTATCTCGGAGGAACAGTTCAGGTAATTCCTCATATCACGAATGAGATCAAGGAGCGCGTTTACAGAGTCGGCAAGGAGACCAACACCGATATTGTTATCACCGAGATCGGCGGTACTGTAGGCGATATCGAATCTACGCCTTTCCTTGAGGCGATCCGTCAGGTCGTTACCGAAGTAGGCAGAGAAAATGCAATGTACATTCACGTTACGCTTGTGCCTTACATTGCAGGCTCGGAGGAGCTTAAATCAAAGCCTACTCAGCACTCAACAAAGGAGCTTCTTTCTATCGGTATCCAGCCTAACATTCTTGTGTGCCGTTCCGAAAAGGAAATTCCCGAGGATATGAGAAAGAAGATCGCTCTTTTCTGTAATGTAAGAAGCGAGGATGTTATTCAGAACCTTACGGCTCCGTCTCTTTATGAGGTACCTCTTTGGCTTGAAAAAGAGGGTCTTGCGGACGCTGTATGCTATCATCTCGGACTTGAAAACAGAAAGCCCGATCTTTCAGAGTGGATAGAAATGGTTGACCGCACAAAGGCTGCTACCAAAAAGGTCACTATCGGTCTTGTGGGCAAATATGTCGTACTTCACGACGCATATCTTTCCGTTGCCGAGGCTCTTCGTCACGGCGGTATTGTAAACGACGCTGAGGTCGATATCCAGTGGATAAATTCCGAGGAGATAACCCGTGAAAACGCAAAGGAAATGCTTGGCGGCTGCGATGGAATCATCGTTCCGGGCGGCTTCGGCGACCGCGGGATCGAGGGTATGATCGAATCTATCCGCTATGCAAGAGAAAATAAAGTTCCGCTGTTCGGAATCTGTCTTGGTATGCAGATGGCTGTTATAGAATATGCAAGAAATGTTCTCGGACTTGCCGGTGCAAATTCGACAGAGTTCGGCGAGACTCCGTATCCTGTGATAGACATTATGGAGGATCAGAAAACCATTACCGAAAAGGGCGGCACGATGCGTCTTGGACTTTACCCCTGCAAGCTGACAGAGGGTACTATATGCGCCCGTGTTTACGGCGAGCAGCTTATTTATGAGCGCCACAGACACCGCTGGGAATTCAACAATGCTTTCCGCAAGCAGCTTCAGGAGGCAGGTCTTACCATTGCCGGAATTTCCCCCGATGAGAGACTGGTTGAGATCGTTGAGGTCAAGGATCACCCGTGGTTTGTTGGTGTACAGTTCCATCCGGAATTCAAGTCAAGACCCAATAAGCCGCAGAAGCTTTTTGCTGATTTTATCCGTGCTTCCGTTGAAAATCATAAGTAATATTTAACAGTATCAAAATCCGTATGTTTTGGCTTGTTCAGGCTAAAAACATACGGATTTTTTTGACAATTGATGTATATTTTTCTCTGAAAAAATGTATAATACCCTCCGTAAATTCGTTTTCAACACCTTTGTGGAAGAAAAAATGTTGAAAAATCGTACTTTTTCACTTTTTCCACCGAGTTTTCAACACTTTTTGTGAAATGTTTAGGCTTTCAACACAGTTTTCCACATGATTTAATTACAAATGGTATATTTTTACCGCAAAATGCCTATAATAAAGGCAAAACGAGTTTAAAAAGAATGTTGAAAAACGGTGGAAAGTTAAGGATACTCCGATCGATGCGAAGCAATAGTTTCCTTAAACTGCCGAAAAGGAATTTTGATTATGATAAAAGGCGTTAACAAGAGAGTTGTTGAAATTACAAGCACCGACCACGAGTATTTTGAAAAGGCGGTGCTTTATGTCAGGGCGGATAAAAGCGGTACTCCTGAAAATATAATCAATGAGGAGGCGCGGGAATATATCGGGAAAATCGTTCCTATAAAAAAGAAAAGCGAGGTTTCGCTTGCACTGAAGCTTTCGGCAGCTGCGGTAATTGTAATTCTTTTGCTGGCGCTTTGTCTGATACTTTTCATGTAATAAAAAAATTCAGCAAAATCATTGTATTTTCCGACGAAATGTGCTATAATGTAATGTGAATAATTTTATTCGTATGTTCGGAGGTCTTTATGCCATACAATGATAAAAAACAGCGCAGGGAATACGGCGGCAAAAATGAAAATTACCGCCGCAGAGACCGTGAGCGCTTTGAAAATAACGATGACGACAATGGCGGAGCAGGTCTTATTATTGGAAGAAATCCTGTTATTGAGGCTCTTAAAGCCGATAAAACCATTAACACGATCTTTGTGAACAGCGAGGGTGGAGGAAGTCTTGGACTGATCTGCCGAATGGCTAAGGAAAAGGGCATTGTGGTAAAGCAGGTTTCTGATACCAAGCTTTCGGCAATGGCTGACGGAGCTTCCCATCAGGGCGTTATTGCAAGCGGCGCTTGTGCCGAATATGTTACTGTTGAGGATATTCTTGCTGTTTCTGCGGAAAAGGGAACTAAGCCGTTTATTATAATCTGCGACGAAATTGAGGACCCTCACAATCTTGGCGCTATAATACGTACTGCCGAGTCGGCAGGTGCAGACGGAATTATTATTCCCAAACGCAGAAGCGCTTCTCTTAATGAAACGGTTTATAAAACCTCGGCAGGAGCTGCAAGCTGGCTTCCTGTGGCGAGAGTCGCAAACATTCCTGCGGCTATAGATACTCTGAAAGAAAATGGTGTATGGATATACGGTACGGACGCAAGCGGCGAGGATTATACTTCCTCGGACCTTACCGGAAGCGTTGGACTTGTTATCGGGTCGGAGGGCTTCGGCATGGGAAGGCTTGTCCGTGAAAAGTGCGATTTTCTGCTGAAGCTGCCTATGCTTGGTAAAATCACTTCGCTTAATGCTTCGGTCGCAGCAGGAATTTTTATGTATGAAGCTGTAAGGCAGCGGCATATTGCAAAATAGATGAAGGGAGAGTTGGATTTGGCTGACGGGAAATATTCGGTTGATGATATTCTTGAAGAATACTCCGTAGGCTCCGGAAGTGACGGAAAGCCTGACTCTGAAATAAATATTGATGATATAATCGGCGGTTTTGATTCTGACGCTGTGATCGGGTCTGTTGTACATAATGAGCCTGAAAACATTCAGCAGGATGCTGTTACCGCAGAAAAGCCAGAGCTGTCTGACGATGATGACGGATTTTCACAGAAATATGCAAAGCTTTCCTCAGCTGTAACTGCTGTAAAAGAAAGAGAGGTTAGGGAGCCGTATGTTCCTGCGCCGAAGCCGGATCGTTCTTTTTCGGAGAAGTTTGAACAGACGGGACTTTATGAAACAGCCGGTGAGGAAAACTCAAAGCAGGGGATATTCGGCAGGGATCCGGACGAGCCGGGTATAAAATCGGGCATAGCTTCGCTTTTCGGCAGGAAAAATGCAAAGGAGAGCGAAGAAACGAAAGAACCGGAAGCTCCGGTTCAGAGTGTTTCCGAGCCGCAGAAGGTTTCTTCGGATCCGTTTGAAAAGTATTCCTCGATAGAGGAACACAGCATTGATGATATTCTGAACGAATATGCGGATGTAAAAAAGAAGCCTGCTAAAAACGAGAATACTCAGCACAGGAGTATTACGGAGTTTTTTACAAGGCTTATCCCGAAGGCTGATGATGACGCAGAGGACGGTATTTCAGGAAATACCGAGCTGCTGGACGGTATGCTGAAAGCGAAAAAAGAGCGTATTTCCCGTACTCAGCACGTTGCGCCAATTGAAAGAAAATCAATTTCGGATATCGACCTTGATCTTGATGACAAGATCATGCCTGATACTGCTCAGTTTCCTGTGGACAGCGAAAGCAGTGAGCAGGATAAGATAAATGCACTTAAAGAACGCAGAAGCAAGAAAATCAAAGATTTTGTACTTGTAGGCGAGGAAGAGGATGTGTCTGAAGAGGACGCTGACAACGAGGGACAACCTGTTGTTATTGACGATTTTGAAAGCTTCAATGACGCACCTTCTATTGCACAGGACATCGCACAGCTTAAAGGAAGCCTGCTGATGAGACTTTTTGTGCTGCTCATATGCCTGGCGGCAAGTCTTTATATTGCCATTGCGAACGATTCGCAGGGACTTCCTCTTATGGAGCTGCTTAACAAGCGAAGCCAGACCAATACATATCTTTTTGTAAATGCAATTCTCGGTCTGCTTGCGGCTTTTTCAAGCTACACGGTAATTTCCTGCGGATTTTCAAAGCTTGTGTCCCTTAAAGCCGATTGTGACAGCCTTTGCGCAGTATCTATTGTAGCTTCAATTGCTTCGACTATGATAATGTTTGCAAACGGAAACCTTATCAGAGGCAGTTTTGTACACATATATGTTCCTGTTGCTATTGCTTCGCTGCTGTTCAATACTCTTGGCAAGCTGTTCATTGTAAACCGTACACAGCGAAGCTTCAAGTTCGTTTCCGGCAGCGGAGACAAATATGCTGTGTTTCCAATTAATGACGAGGAAACGGCTCAGAATTTCACAAGAGGAGCTCTCAGTGATTTTCCCCGTCTGGCGGCTATGAAAAAAACCGAGTTCATTTCGGAATTTCTTAAAACGTCTTATTCAAGTGACAGTACAGACCGTTTCTGCCGTGTGTTTACTCCTATTGTAATGGCGGCTGCGGTTGTAATAGGAATTATTGCAGGTATTCTCGGCAGGACAGACCATGGTTCGTCCTCGGTTTACATAGGTATTTCGGTATTTGTCGGAGTAATTGCGATATGTACCGGATTTTCAATGATGCTTGTCGTCAATCTTCCTATGCTGCGCGCTTCAAAGAAAAATGCCGAAATGCAGGGTGTTGTGCTTGGATATGACTGTATTGAGGAGTTTGCCGACACAAACAGTGTGCTTATTGACGCAGAACAGCTTTTCCCTCAGGGAAGCGTTAAGCTTGCTGCAATAAAAGTATTTTCTGACACGAGAATTGATGAGGCTATTGTTGAGGCGGCAAGTCTTACTACTCAGGCGGGAAGTATCCTTAAAAATATGTTTTATGATATCATTGCAGGCAAAACGGAGCTTCTCAATCCTGTGGAAAGCTATATTTATGAGGATTCTATGGGACTTTGCGGCTGGATAAACAACAAGCGTGTACTGCTCGGCAACAGAGAGCTTATGGTAAATCACAGTATCGAAGGTATGCCTCCGCTGAACAAGGAAAAGGAGTACACCGAGAACGGAAGATGTGCGGTTTATCTTTCAATTTCGGGTGAACTGTCGGCGATGTTCCTTGTTGAGACAACGCCCACAATGGAAGTTCGTCAGGCGCTTCGTGATCTGCAGAAAAACGGTATTTACGTTATGATACGTTCGGTGGATTCTTTGGTGTCAATAAACCGTCTTTCCGAGATGTTTGAAATTTCTCCGGAATATTTAAAGCTTGTGCCGTTCCGTGTTCATGAACAGTTTGCCGAGGTCACGGCTTATCAGGTGAAGCAGAAGGCTACTCTTGCCTGCTCCGGAAGATTTGCGGCGTTCTCGTCGCTTATCCTTAGCTGCCGCTACATGAAAACCACTATCGGAGTCGGTATCGGATTGCAGGCGGTCGCCATGCTGCTGGGAATACTGATATGCCTTGTTATGGTGGTTCTCAGAAGCTATCAGGAGCTTTCGGTATCAATGCTTATGATGTATAATTTCA
>JBJESH010000332.1:0-7544 GCA_051882695.1 Oscillospiraceae bacterium
GTGTGCTCTGACTGTTGCGGAATATCTTGCTTTTGAAAAAAATATGCACATTTTGGTTATCCTTACGGATATGACTTCATATGCCGAGGCTGTCCGTGAGTTCTCATCTTCAAAGGGAGAAATTCCGGGACGTAAAGGCTTTCCGGGATATCTTTATTCCGACCTTGCCTCGCTTTATGAGCGTGCAGGTGTAATAAAAGGTTCCGATGGCTCGGTAACCCAGATTCCTATCTTAACTATGCCTAATGACGATATAACACATCCTGTTCCTGACCTTACGGGATATATTACCGAGGGGCAGATAGTTCTTGACCGCGGACTTGATCAAACGGGTATTTATCCGCCGATATCAGTACTTCCGTCACTTTCACGTCTTATGAAGGATGGAATAGGAGAGGGTTATACCCGTTCAGACCATTCAGATGTTGCAAACCAGCTTTTTGCATGTTATGCAAAGGTTATGGATGCAAGAGCGCTTGCTTCGGTAATAGGTGAGGACGAACTTTCCGAACTTGACAAGGCTTATATGGATTTTGGCAAGAAGTTTGAGAAATACTTTATTTCACAGCGTTCAGATGAAAACCGTTCAATTGACGAAACTCTTGATTTAGGCTGGAATTTGCTGTCGCTGCTTCCAAAATCTGCACTTGACAGAGTAAATGAAAAGCTTCTGGAGGAAAAATATAATCCTCATGCGGCGGAGTTGTTTGCTTAACTGGAGGTTTGGCTGATGAGTGAACAGATTTTTCCAACTAAAGGCAACCTTCTGAATATTCAGAAATCTCTTTTGCTTGCAAAAGTAGGATACGAGCTTCTTGATAAAAAGAGAAATATTCTTATCCGTGAGCTTATGTCTCTTGTAGACGATGCGAAGTCCCTTTGCGGTACAATTGACAGGATATATATTAGAGCTTATTCTGCTTTGCAGATGGCTAATATTTCTCACGGAGTAGTAGAAAATGTTGCCAATGCAATGCCTGTTGACAATACTTTGTCAGTGACATACAGAAGTGTAATGGGATGCGAACTGCCAAAGCTGTCAATTGAGCATAAAAAGCCTGTTTTGAATTACGGTTTGCAGTACACTGACTCAAATGTAGATATGGCGTATATTTGTTTTGAGCGTGTAAAATATATGACAACAACTCTTGCCGAGGTTGAAAACAGTATTTACAGATTGACTAATTCAATACGCAAAACACAGACAAGAGCAAATGCGCTTCAGAATATAGTTATACCACGTTATGAAAGTATAGTCAGATTTATTACAAACAGCCTTGAAGAAAAGGAACGTGAAGAATTTTCACGAATGAAGGTAATCAAGGCACAGAAGATGAAGAAAAAGCGTTATTCCGTTAAAAGCAGGTCAAAAATATAATTTGGTTTTGACTATAAAGCCCAAAATAACGAAAGCAAGCCATGATAAATCGCATCATGGCTTGCTTATTTTTGTTATATAATTTATTTGTTGTCGATAAGATCTGCCATATCATAAAGCCCTGCCTGCTGATTGGCAATGAAAACTGCTGCATTGACAGAACCTACAGCGAAAACTTCCTTGGAAGCCGCAGAGTGGGAAAGTGTAATGACCTCGTCACGACCGGCAAAAATAATATCATGCTCTCCGACAATTGTGCCTCCGCGTATAGAGTGCATTCCGATTTCATTTTTCTCACGCTTTTTGCGCTGGGAATGTCTGTCGTAAACGTATTGATATTTGTTGTCAAGCGTTTCGTTGATTGCATTTGCAAGCATGATCGCAGTACCGCTCGGCGCGTCGATTTTTTGGTTGTGGTGCTTTTCAACAATTTCGATATCGAACTGTCCTCCGAGGATTTCCGCAGCGGTTTTTGCAAGCTTGCAAAGCAGATTAATTCCGAGAGACATATTAAATGTAAAGAAAACAGGAATTTGCTCGGACGCTTTTTTTATCTGTGCAATCTGTTCTTCGGTATATCCGGTGGTTGCAAATACTATTGCCGTACCCGTTGAAAGTCCGTATTCAATCAAATCATTCAGTGCAGACGGGTGAGAAAAGTCTATGATAACATCAGGTTTTACAGGAAGCTCCTGAGGCTTTGCATAAACAGTAAAATCAGGAGTCGGCGTTGTAATAAGATCAATGCCGGAAATAATCTTGCAGTCCGTGCGTTCTTTTATAACTGAAGCAATAACTTTTCCCATTTTTCCGTTGGCGCCTGTTATAGTAACATTTATCATTTTATCAATCCTTTCAGAATTTGCAAAAACGGCAATGTAAAGATAAAAACCTGTACATTGCCGCTTGGTTTACTTGATTAATCCGACCTTCTTCATCGAAGCGGAAAGAGTGTCAATTTTGCTCTGTTCCATCTTGAGAAGGGGAAGTCTGCATTCTCCAGCCTTGAAGCCCATAAGGTTCATAGCTTCCTTGACGGGAATCGGGTTAACGTCAATAAACAGATTATTTGCAAGCTCAAGGTACTTGATCTGCATTTTTGCTGCTTCGGCAACATTGTTGTCAAGACAAAGCTGTGTGATTTCGTGGGTTTCCTTAGGCATAACATTTGAAAGAACGCTGATTACGCCCTTTCCGCCGAGAGCCATGATAGGAACAATCTGGTCATCGTTTCCGCTGTAAACATCCATATCATCACCGCAAGCCTCAATAATCTTTGCAATTGCGGAAATGTTGCCGCTTGCTTCCTTAACAGCAGCGATATTTCTGTGCTTTGAAAGGGTAATATAAGTATCAAGAGTAATATTCACGCCTGTTCTTGACGGAACATTATAAAGAATGATCGGGATATTAACGCTGTCAGCAATTGCAGTAAAATGTGCGATAAGACCGCGCTGAGAGGTTTTGTTGTAATATGGAGTGACAACAAGAAGTGCGTCCGCACCGAGCTTTTCAGCCTCTTTAGACAAATCTACGGCATACTTTGTGTCGTTGCTTCCCGTACCTGCAATAACGGGAACTCTTTTATTCACGCGATCAATGCAGTAACGGATACATTCAACATGTTCTTCGTCAGTCATTGTTGCGGATTCACCTGTAGTACCGCAGACAATAATTGCGTCAGTTCCGTTTTCAATCTGGAAATCAATAATTCTTCCGAATTCATCCCAATTAATTGAACCGTCAGCATTCATGGGAGTGATAATTGCAACTCCTGCACCGGTAAAAACTGTGTTTTTCATATAAATCAATCCTTTCGGTTACGGATAATGTTTAAAATTACATTTCAATTGTGTAAGTGATCCAACCGTCAGAGGAGGCTGTTCCTCCGATTTTTTTGTAGAAACGTCTTGCATTGCTGTTCCAATCAAGGCATTTCCATTCAAGACGGGAGCAGTTTTTTTCAACGCAGATCTTTTTAGCTTCATCAAAAAATATACTGCCTATACCGTTTCGGCGAAAATTTTCCTCGATAAAAACATCTTCAATATACATGATGCGTTTGCCGGAAAATGTAGCTATTTTGTAGAAATAATATGCCATAATTCCGGCAGGATCGCCGTCTGCTTCGGCAATTTTTACGGAAAGTCCGTTTTCCTCATGCATAATTTTCAGAAGAGCTTCTGGGGTAATATTGCAGGCATCTCCAAGCTTTTCAAATTCCGCAAGCTTTTTCATGCAGCTTACAATGTAAGCCGCATCTGAGTCCTCCGCATTTCTGATAACAATATTCATCAGTCAAAATATCCCTTTGCAGCGAGAAGCTCTGCCATAAGAACAGCGCCGCCTGCAGCACCGCGAAGTGTGTTGTGTGAAAGACATACAAACTTATAGTCATACTGTGTATCTTCACGGAGACGTCCGATAGAAACAGCCATACCGTTTTCAAGCATTCTGTCAAGCTTAGCCTGAGGACGGTTATCCTCTTCAAAGTAGTTCAGGAATTGCTTGGGTGCGGAAGGAAGCTGAAGCTCCTGAGGAACGCCGCTGAAGTTTTTCCATGCTTCAAGCATCTGCTCTTTGGTAGGCTTTTTCTTGAATGAAGCAAATACAGCTGCTGTGTGACCGTCCGAAACAGGAACGCGGAGACACTGTGCTGTAATTGAAGGCTCGGAAGCGTTTACGATCTTATTGCCCTCAATATGACCCCAGATCTTGAGAGGTTCCTGCTCGGATTTTTCTTCCTCGCCGCCGATGTAGGGAATAACGTTATCAACGATCTCAGGCATTGTTTCAAAAGTCTTGCCTGCACCGCTGATAGCCTGATATGTGCATACGAGAGCCTTTGTTACACCGAATTCAGCCATAAGAGGGTGAAGTGCGGGAACGTAGCTCTGGAGTGAGCAGTTTGACTTAACTGCAATAAAGCCGCGCTTTGTGCCGAGACGCTCGCGCTGTGCCTTGATGATTTCGATATGCTCGGGGTTGATCTCGGGAACAACCATCGGAACGTCCGGAGTGCCGCGGTGTGCGGAGTTGTTTGAAACAACAGGGCATTCAGCCTTGGCGTAACGCTCTTCAAGTGCTTTTATCTCATCCTTTTTCATATCAACAGCACAGAAAACGAAATCAACCATTGAAGCGATTTTTTCAATATCTGCAGTTGCGTCCATAACTATCATGTCTTTCATAGCCGCAGGGATAGGAGATGTCATAGCCCACTTCTTGCCGACAGCTTCTTCATAACGTTTTCCTGCACTTCTGGGGGAAGCTGCAAGTGCAACAACATTGAACCAGGGGTGATTTTCAAGCAGGAGAGAAAATCTCTGACCTACCATACCCGTAGCGCCGATAATACCAACATTATACTTCTTCATAATAATAAGCTCCTTTAAATAAAAATTTACATAAAAATAAAAAAATCGGTTGCAAACCGATTCATCATACTATATAATAGAAATACTGACATTATTATGCCGATAGCACTCCATCATATAAATGATGACAATTGCATACTTGTTCAATATGCAATCAGGAAATCATGAGCCGAATGATATCCTTCGGCGGCATTGCCTTTTTCCGCAGCGTAATCGACATTGGCAGGTCTGTTCAGCGGATACTTTTCTTTGCCGCACCTCTATCTGATTTAATTTATCATATCACGCAAAAAGGTGTTTGTCAATACATATTTCAAAAATAATTATAAGTAAATATAAGTAATTATATTAAAGAAAGGAATACAAAATGTTAAAATCCGATTTTTACTATGATTTGCCCGAGGAGCTTATTGCCCAGACTCCTATTGAGCCTCGTAATTATTCAAGAATGTTAAAAGTTGACCGTATAACCGGCGAACTTGAACATAGTCATTTCTATAATTTATGCGATTACCTGAAAAAAGGTGATTTGCTCGTTATGAACGACTCACGGGTACTGCCCGCGCGCCTTTTCGGAGTAAAGGACGGCACGGGCGCAGTTGTTGAATTTCTGCTGCTTGAGCAAAAAGGGGACAAGCTTTGGGAAACTCTTGTACGTCCGGGAAAAAAAGCGAAACCCGGAGCAAAATTCACTTTTGGCAAAGGCAGGTTAAAGGCAGAAATAGTTGAAACTGTCGAGGGCGGCAACCGAATTGTAAAATTCGAGTGTGAAGGTAACTTCTTTACAGCCTTGGAGGATGTGGGACAAATGCCGCTGCCTCCGTATATTACAGAAAAGCTTGAGGATAAGGAACGCTATCAGACCGTTTATTCGCGCGAATTAGGGTCTTCCGCCGCACCTACGGCAGGACTTCACTTTACTAAAGAAATGCTTGAAGAGTTAAAGTGTAAAGGCATAAACCTTGCGTATGTAACTCTTCATGTGGGGCTGGGAACGTTCCGTCCCGTAAAAGAAGATGATATTCTTGACCATAAAATGCACAGCGAGCATTACCATGTGCCCAAGGAAACTGCTGACCTTATCAATCGTACCAAGGCAAACGGGGGCAGGGTAATTGCTGTTGGAACAACTTCCTGCCGTACGCTTGAAAGCGTGGCGACTTTTTACGACAAAATTGACGAGTGCGAGGGATATACGGATATTTTCATTTATCCGGGCTATAAATTCAAGGTTCTGGACGGTCTTATCACAAATTTTCATCTGCCGGAAAGTACGCTTATTATGCTTGTTTCGGCGTTTATGGGGTACGATAACACTATGAATGCCTACAAAAAAGCTGTTGAGGAACGGTATAGGTTTTTCAGCTTCGGCGATGCAATGCTTATTTTATAAGGAGAGCTTGATATGGAGCTGTCAATGTTTTTTAAAAGTGTGATTGATTCCGACTGCGCACCGGTTGTAATATGCGATCTTGACCACGAAATAGTATATATGAATCCTGTGGCTGTTGAAAGATATAAAAAGAGCGGAGGCAGCGCTCTTGTGGGAAAATCGCTGCTTGATTGCCATAATGAGGATTCCTGTAAAAAAATCAGGCAGGTCGTGGATTGGTTCGGGTCAGATGCCGAAAACAACAGGGTATACACCTTTTATAATGAAAAAGAAAACAAAGATGTTTATATGATCGCTCTGCGCAATGATGACGGAACGCTTATTGGATACTACGAAAAGCATGAGTACCGCAATCGTGACAACAGTGAATTTTATGAGTTAAAATAAGGAGTTTTTTATGTATACTTTATTTAAACAAGAGGGTAAGGCTCGCAGGGGACAGTTTGAAACCGTTCATGGTACATTTCAGACGCCTTGCTTTATGAACGTGGGCACGGCGGCAGCAATCAAAGGAGGGGTGTCCTCTTTCGACCTTAAAGAGCTGAAATGTCAGGTTGAGCTTTGCAACACATACCATCTGCACGTTCGTCCTTCGGACAGAGTAATTAAGGAAATGGGCGGTCTGCATAAATTTATGAACTGGGACAAGCCTATCCTTACCGACAGCGGAGGCTTTCAGGTGTTTTCACTGGCAAAGCTGCGCAAAATAAAGGAGGAGGGCGTTTATTTTAACTCACATGTTGACGGACGGAAAATTTTTATGGGTCCAGAAGAAAGTATGCAGATACAGTCAAATCTTGCTTCAACTATTGCTATGGCTTTTGATGAGTGTGTGGAAAATCCTGCTACTCATGAATACTCAAAGCGTTCCTGCGAAAGAACAACGCGCTGGCTTTACCGCTGTAAAGAAGAAATGGAAAGGCTTAACGCTTTACATGATACTATAAATAAAAAGCAGCTGCTTTTCGGTATAAATCAGGGATGTACCTTTGAGGATCTGCGTATACACCATATGGAGGAAATCGCAAAGCTTGACCTTGACGGATATGCTATAGGCGGACTTGCTGTAGGCGAACCAACAGAGGAAATGTATCGCATTATTGACGCTGTTGAGCCTGTTATGCCGAAAAATAAGATCCGTTATCTTATGGGGGTAGGCACTCCGTCAAATATTATTGAAGCGGTTGCAAGAGGCGTTGACCTTTTTGACTGCGTAATGCCAAGCCGAAATGCTCGCCATGCAACGATTTTTACATGGAGTGGAATCATGCACGCAACAAACCAGTGCTATGAAACTGACCCTCTGCCCCTTGATCCTGAGTGCGACTGTCCGACCTGCCGGAATTTCTCCCGTGCGTATATCAGACATCTTTTCAAGGCTAACGAGCAGCTTGCA
>JBJESH010000333.1:0-7522 GCA_051882695.1 Oscillospiraceae bacterium
AAGAATACACCTCTTTCGCCTGCGGCAATGGAGGTGCTGACAATTATAGCATATAACCAGCCGGTAACCAAGGGATTTGTTGAGCATATAAGAGGTATAGACAGCTCAAGTGTTGTCAATTCTCTTGTTGAGAAAAATCTGCTTGAAGAAGCAGGAAGGCTTGATGTTCCTGGAAAGCCTATTGCGTATAAAACTACTCCTGCTTTTCTTAGATGTTTCCAGCTGTCATCTCTTGATGACCTGCCTGCACTGCCTAATTCGGAGGGTCAGGTGAGCTTTGATGAGATACTTATTAGCAAGGATGAAGCGGAAAAAACTTTGGACGAAAATATCACTGAATGAGTTTTGTGAAAGGATGATAAACTATTGACAGCGCTTATTGTAATTGCTGCAATTATTATTGTGTTTGCGTTCTTTCTTAATATGAAGATCCGCGCGGAAGTAAAGTATATCGGCGGTGAGCTTGATTTTAAGGTAAAGTATCTTTGGTTCACAATATATCCGCTAAAAGAAAAGAAACTGAAAAAGCCAAAGAAGAAAAAATCCGAAAAGAAAACCAAGGCTTCTGAAAAACAGGATGAATCTGTGCAGAATGTTACCGGAGAAAGCGGAGGATCTGCTGCGGATACGTCAGATGGAGCGGCTTCGGAAAGCTCTGCTGAGGAAAACCGGGAAATGTCAGGGGAAAAAGCCAAAAAAGAGAAGCTTTCAGAAAAGCTTGACAAGCTGAAGGATATAATTGAAAAGGCAAAAATAATATGGTCGGTATCTAAAAAGCGATTAAAAAGAATATTTACACATATTTATATAGACGATCTGATGATAGATTTTGTCATTTCTGGCAGTGACGCATATGAAACGGCAATGAATTACGGGAGGATAAGCGCAGTTACATACAATGCAATAACTGCGGTAAGACTTCTGTTTCCGATAACGGTCAAAACAGTGGATATTGTTTGCGATTTTGATAATAACAAATCTGTTTACGACTGTGAATTTAAAATTACGGCAAGACCTGCAACAATTCTTTCTGCAGGACTCGGAATTTTATTCGGACTGCTTTTCAATATAAAAAAGCTTTTAGGTAAGTCAAACGAACAGTCCGATGAAAAAGCGGCTGTAACAGTACAATAATTTTATAAAGGAGAATAAAAATGGATACTAAGGTAAAGGATCTTGTTTCATCTGCAATAGGAAAAATTCACGAAATGTCGGACGCAGACACTATCATAGGCGACCCTATAAAGGTCGATGGGGGCATTACCATAATACCTGTATCAAAGGTTTCTTATGGTTTTGCGGCAGGCGGTTCCGATCTGCCGTCAAAAAACGATAAAGAGCTTTTCGGAGGAGGAAGCGGTGCTGGAGTGTCAATTCAACCGCTTGCTTTTATAGTTGTTTCCGACGGAGATGTAAAGCTGCTTGAGATCGGTTCCGGAAACTCTCCTGCAAATGCGATAGTAAGCGCAGTTCCCGAACTTATCACAAAAATTCAGGGTATGTTCTCAAAGAAAAAGGAATCGGGCGAAACTGTTTCAGCAGATGCTGAAAATTCAGAAACCGCAAATCCTGCTGAGCCTGAAATTGAAAAGGTTGAGATCAATACAGAAGGTTTTGATTTCTGATTATTGCTGATTGAAATATTTTTGCTTCAAGCGCCATAATATAAATATAGAAATATATTTCGGAGGCTTGTATGATAAAAAATATTTTTTGTTTTGTACTTTCGGCAGCGGTAATCATTCTTTCTGCGCCGAAATATAACGCCGTTACGGACGGAATTTCAGCTAAGGCGGCGATACTTATCGACGCTCAGACCGGAACTGTTATTGCAGAAAAAAACGGGTATCAGACTCTCCCTATGGCGAGTACAACTAAAATTATGTCGACGCTGCTGCTCCTTGAAAGCGGAGATCTTGACAGCGAATTTAAGGTCGATAACAATGCAATAAAGGTTGAAGGCTCTTCAATGGGACTATGCGAGGATGACATCGTTACCAAAAGAGCGCTTTGTTATGGAATGATGCTTCCGTCGGGAAACGATGCGGCGAATGAGACAGCGCTCCTTCTTGCAGGCAGCACCGAAAAATTTGCAGAAATGATGAATAGGCGTGCGGAACTTATCGGTATGAAAAATACTAATTTTGTTACGCCGTCGGGACTTCATGACCCGAATCATTATTCTACTGCGTACGATATGGCTCTGCTTACCCGTGATGCGCTGAAAAATGAAAGCTTCCGTGAAATATGCGGTACTCAGAAAGCCAAGCTTGAATTTGGCAATCCGCCGTATGAAAGGTGGCTTGTGAATACAAACAAGCTGCTGTATATGTATGATGGCTGTATAGGCGTAAAAACCGCATTTACTGATGAAGCAGGCAGATGTCTTGTTTCAGCTGCCGAAAGAAACGGGGTAACATTAATATGTGTAACGCTTAACGCTCCCGACGACTGGAACGACCATAAAAAAATGTATGACTACGGCTTTTCGGTAACGGAAAGCGTTCCTGTTGATTTTAACAGCGAGAGCATATTTGTGAACGTTGCAGGCGGTGATACGGATGTGATACCGGTTGCTGTTGAAGCTATTCCCGAATATACGGTCATAAACGGTAAAAAGCCGAAAATAACCTATGAAATAATTACGGATAGCTTTGTGTATGCCCCCGTTGCAGTAAATGAGCAGGTCGGTAAGGTTAATTTTTACTGCGGCGAAGAGCTTATATGTACAGCCACTCTTGTTGCCAAGAGCGGCTGCGAGGCGGTTATAGTCGAGCGCAGACCGACAGTAAGTGAAAAAATAACCGAATGGTTAAAGAAATTATTTTGAAATAAAGGAGAACAGATGTGGAAAGAGTCAGACTTCAGAAGCTGATAGCCGAAAGCGGTTTGTGTTCGCGCAGAAAAGCAGAGGAGCTTATACAGCAGGGAAGAGTGAAGGTCAACGGACATATTGCTCATATCGGTGACGGAGCATCCGCAAAGGATGTTATTATCGTTGACGGCGAGCGTATTCATATTGCCAAAAAACGTGAGAAATATTATATTATGCTTAATAAGCCGCGCGGATATGTTACGACCATGTCTGACGAGCTTGACAGAAGATGCGTTACCGAACTGCTTGAGGATTTCCCCGAGAGAGTTTATCCTATAGGCAGGCTGGACAGGAATTCCGAGGGCTTGATTCTGTTTACAAACGATGGAAAATTTGCTAACGATATTATGCATCCAAGCCGCCATGTGTCAAAAACTTACCGTGTAACAGTCCGTCCTAAGATTACGGATGAACAGCTTGTACAGCTTTCCGATGGTATTGTTATCGACGGAAGAAAAACTCTTCCGGCAACGGTAAACGTTCTTTCTCAGGAGCCTGAAAGGGTAGTTCTGCAAATCGTTATCCGCGAGGGCAGAAACCGTCAGGTAAGAAAAATGTGCGAGGCGGTAGGCCTTGAAGTTGCAAGACTGAAAAGAACTGCAATAGGTCCTGTGAAGCTGGGTATGCTTAAACCCGGTACTTATAGGGAGCTTACCTCGGAGGAACTCAGGGCGCTCAGAAGTGCGATAGGCGATAAATAATGGCATAAAAAATATACCGAAATATGAACTTTTTGAAAAAATACAAAAAAATATTGTTATTATCTTGTCAATCTGAAAAAAATGTAGTATAATTATTCTGGTTTATTTTTAAATATCGAACGGAGGAACCTTTATGTTAACTGAAAGCCAGAAAGCTAAATTTGAAGCTTATAGGTCTGCTTCAGCAAATTCAAGCAAGGCTAAAGAAAGACTTGCAGACTTGTTTGATGACGGAATGTATACAGAAATTGATGCAGGTGTTATGAACGGTGACTCTCCTGCAGGAGTTATTGCCGCATATGGTTACGTTGACGGAAGTCCTGTTTATGCGTTTTCTCAGGATAAAACTGTTAAGGGCGGCGCTGTAAGCAAGCAGCATTCGGCTAAAATCTGCAAGGTATTTGACCTTGCTTCAAGAACAGGTGTACCTGTTGTTGGCATTTACGATTCAAACGGTGCATTTGTTGATGACGGCGCTGAGGCTATCAAGGCTTACAGCGATATGCTTATGTGGACAAGCAATCTTTCAGGTGTTGTTCCTCAGATTTCTGTTGTAGCAGGAACCTGTGCAGGCAGTGCGGCTATGGTTGCGTGTTCCGCAGATTTTGTAGTAGTTACAGATGAGGCTGAGCTTTATACATCTGTAGGTATGGAAGTTAAGGGTGAAGCTGCTGTTGCAAATGGTACTGCTGCAATTTCCGCAAAGAATGATAAGGAAGCAATGGAGGCTGTAAAGAAGCTTGTTTCCATGCTCCCTGCAAATAATATTTCAGCTGCTCCTATGTTTGAATTTGCCGCTTCCGGCAAGGCTGCAAGCGGTTCTGCAAGCGATATCGCAGAGGCTGTTGCCGATGCTGACAGCATTGTTGAGCTTTCAGATGCTTTCGGTACTTCCGCATATACAGCTGTTGCAACGATAGGCGGTTCGGCGGTAGGTATTGCTGCTACCAACAAAACAGCAGACAAGCTTTCCTCCGATGACTGCGCAAAGCTTGCAAGATTTGTAAGAACTTGCGATGCTTTCACAGTTCCCGTACTTACAATTATTGATACCGAAGGCTTTGCTGCCGATGCTTGCGTTCGTGATATGGCTAAACTTGCAAGTGCATATGCAGAAGCTACTACTCTTAAAATCTCCGTGGTAACAGGCAAGGCTTACGGTGCTGCAATGGCTGCTCTCGGCGCAGGAAATGCAGATATAACATATGCTTATCCCGATGCAGTAATTTCTCCTATTGCTCCGGTTACCGCAGTTGAGTTCCTGTGGCATGACAAGCTCAAGGGCGCTTCAGACCTTGCAGCTGAAAGAAACAAGCTTGCTGCACAGTATGCAGATGAAAATGCTTCTGCATTTGACGCTGCTGCCAAAAACTGTGTTGATGATATTATTACAGCTGAGGAAGCTCGTGAAAAGGTACAGGCTGCTCTTGAAGTTATGGCAGGTAAGAGAATGACCAAGCGTCTGCCCAAGAAGCACAGCAATATGCCTTTCTGATTTAGTGTAAAAATAAATTTTATTGAATGGTGGTATATAGTTATGAAAAGATTTAATATTACTGTAAACGGCAAGGCTTATGATGTTGCTGTTGAAGAAGTTTCAGGCGGCGCAGCTCCTGTTGCTGCTGCTCCTGCACCCGTTCAGGCAGCTGCTCCGGCTCCTGCTGCTGCACCTGTTGCTGCAGGCGGTACTCCCGTAAACGCTCCTATGCCGGGCACTATCCTTGATGTTAAGGTTTCCGCAGGCGATACAGTTGCAGAGGGTCAGGTTCTTATGGTTCTCGAGGCTATGAAAATGGAAAATGACATTGTCGCTCCAAAGGCCGGCAAGGTTGCTTCAATCAGCGTAAAGAAGGGCGATAGCGTTAATTCTAACGATATGCTCGCTTCCATTCAGTAAGCTTACGAAAGGTTGATAAAAATGGCTAAAATTAAAGTTACCGAAACAGTTCTCCGTGACGCACACCAGTCTCTTATTGCCACAAGAATGACAATGGATGAAATGCGTCCTATCCTTTCGACAATGGATAAGGTAGGCTTCTATTCTGCTGAGGTTTGGGGCGGAGCAACATTTGATTCTTGCCTTCGTTTCCTTAACGAGGACCCGTGGGAAAGACTTCGCATAATCAGAAAGGAAATGCCTAACACAAAGCTTCAGATGCTTTTCAGAGGACAGAATATGCTTGGTTACCGTCACTATGCAGACGATGTTCTTGAATATTTTGTTCAGAAGTCTGTTGCAAACGGTATTGATATTATCCGTATTTTTGATGCTCTTAACGATATCAGAAACCTTAAAACCGCAATTGCCGCTGCAAAGAAAGAGGGCGCACACGCTCAGGTTGCAATTTCTTATACCCTTGGTGATGTATTTACAACAGATTATTATGTAAATTATTGTAAGCAGATCGAAGCAGAAGGCGCTGATTCCATCTGTATCAAGGATATGGCTGCTCTGCTCACTCCTTACAGAACCGCAGAGCTTACAAAAGCAATCAAGGCAGCTGTAAAAATTCCGGTTCAGCTTCATACTCATTACACCTCCGGACTGGCTTCAATGTGCCTCCTGAAGGGTATTGAAAACGGTGCAGATATGATCGATACAGCAATGTCTCCTCTTGCTCTTGGTACATCTCATGCTCCTACCGAGTCTATGGTTGCCGCACTCAAGGGTACAGAGTACGACACAGGCCTTGATCTTGTTCTTCTTAACGAGATCAGAGATTACTTTATGGGACTTCGTAAGAAGTATATTGACAGCGGACTTCTTGACCCCAAGATGCTTGCTGTTGACGCAAATGCGCTTATTTATCAGGTTCCCGGCGGAATGCTCTCGAATCTCCTTTCACAGCTCAAGCAGGCAGGCAAGGAGGATCAGCTTACAGAGGTTCTCAAGGAAGTTCCTAATGTTCGTAAGGATTCAGGTTATCCTCCGCTTGTAACGCCTACTTCCCAGATCGTTGGTACTCAGGCTGTGTTCAATGTAATTACAGGCGAACGCTACAAGACAGTTACCAAGGAATTTAAGGCGCTTGTAAAGGGTGAATACGGCAAAACTCCTTCCGAAATTGACCCTGAGTTCAGAAAGATGATCCTGAAGGGCGAGGAACCTATTACCTGTCGTCCTGCCGATCTTCTCCAGCCTGAGCTTGAAAAGCTTAAAGAAGAAGCTGCCGAGTGGGCAGAGCAGGAAGAGGACGTTCTCAGCTATGCAATGTTCCCGCAGGTTGCACCTAAGTTCTTTGCAAAGAGACGTGATGCAAAATACGGCGTTGACAGTGCTCATGCAGACACTGCAAATAAGGTTCATCCGGTATAATTCAATAATGCTTTAAAGAGCCGATTATTCGGCTCTTTTTTGTTGTAAAATACTTGATTTTTATTGCCGGAAATGCTATAATTAAATGTAAGTGTTAATACTATAATATAGGCATTATGTGCAGAAAGGACTACCGTGCATGATTAGAAGTATGACAGGCTACGGCAGAGGTCAGCAGATACTTGACGGAAGAGAGATACTCGTTGAGATCAAATCCGTTAATCATAGATATTTTGAGTTTTCGGCAAGAGTCCCCAGAGCATACGGCTTTCTTGAAGAGAAACTCGAACGCTATATTCAGTCACTTATCTCAAGAGGTAAGGTTGAGTGCTATATACAGATAGATAATCTTGAAGAAGAGGACTGCATCGTTGAGGTTAATCATTCACTGGCAAAGGGCTATTATGACGCTTTGAAGGATTTAGCGCAAAGATATGAGCTTCGTGACGATATCTCTGTTTCGCTTCTTTCAAGATACAGTGATATTTTCTCCGTTCATAAGGCGGAGACTGACGAAGAAAAAATTTGGGAGAGCGTTAAAGGCGTTGTCGCCGAGGCTGTCAGCTCATTTATTGCCATGCGTGAGACAGAGGGCGAAAAGCTCAAAAACGATATTCTTTCAAGATGTGA
>JBJESH010000334.1:0-7521 GCA_051882695.1 Oscillospiraceae bacterium
CAGCTGCCTCAGGGCGTTCTCTCACTCCTCCAGTAAGAGGTCTAAGCGAATATCCGGTTCATACAATAATAAAAGCCGCTCCCGAGGGGGCGGCTTTTTTATATACAATATTTCATAACCATTTCAACGGCAAATGCCGCTATGCACGCCGCTGCTGCGACTGCGAGCAGTCCCTTGTCCTTGAATGCAAGCAGTACCGCTGCAAGAAGTCCTGCCGCTGCGGAAATTATGCTTCCCGTGGAATACAGTACCGCAGGTATAGTCATTGCGCCAAGCACCGCATATGGTACATAGTAAAGAAAATCCTTTACAAAACGGGATTTGATTTTCTTCCTGAAAATAACAAAAGGGAGCATACGCACAAGATATGTAACTCCCGCCATTACGCCGATATAGGCTAAAAGCTGTACAGTCATTGCGCATCAGCCTCCTTTCGGGGGAAGAATATTGCGCCTGCCGCCGCTGCCGCAAGAGTGCAGATAATTATTGAAAATCCTGATGAAACGTGCGAAAACAACGGAATATATCTCAGACAGCAGCTCATTCCTGCCGAGATAGCCACAGTCACGAGCACGCCCATAGACTTTCTTGCCGGCGGAACGAAAATGGCAATAAACATTCCGTAGATAGCTATTCCAAGCGCCGAGCAAAGAGTTTCGGGAAGAATGCTTCCGGCTATTCCGCCAAGCAGAGTTCCGGCACTCCAGCATAGAAACGGAAGCAGGATAAGTCCGTACATATACTTTGGTGTAACCTCTTTCGGCTTGCCCGACGCAACAGCGAAGATTTCGTCCGTTATGCCGAATGCCGCCAGAAATCTGTGGGGCGCAGTAAAGCTGCTGTCAAGCTTCTGAGACAGCGACAGGCTCATCAGCGCATAACGCATATTTATTATAAGCTGTGCAAGCGCCATTTCAAGAAGCGTTCCTGCGGCGGCAATAATGCTAAGACCTGCGACCTGTCCTGCCGAGGTAAGATTTGTCATTGATATTATAGTTGCGGTAAGCCACGGAAGTCCCTGAGAAACAGCGGCAATACCAAAGCTGAACGACACGGAAAGATACCCCAGACCTATGGGGATTCCGTCGGTGAGACCCTCTTTAAATCCAAGCTTGTCCGATTGCATAACTTCATTTCCTTTCTTTACAAACAAAAATATATTATATCAGATTTTGCTATGCAATTCAAGTGTTTGGTGTGAACAAACAAAGCCGTCCATATGGACGGCTTTATGTATTTATTATTTATTTTCATTTCTCAGGTCAACGATCCTTTTTGCTTTGCCCTGGAAACGTTCCAGCGACTTATGCTCAACAAGCGAGACTTTAGTGTCGATTCCCAACACGGTTTTCAGACTGTGATGAATATTGCTTCTCAGATTTTCAAGATTTGCAAAATTCTCAAGCAGACCGTCGTCCGCAAGCTCTACCTTGACTTCAAGGCGGTCGGAATAATCCTTTCTCGTTACTACAAGCTGATAGTGGGGAGCAATCTCGTCAAATCCCATAAGCACCGATTCGATCTGGGACGGGAAAACATTTACGCCGCGTATTTTGAGCATATCATCGCTTCTGCCTTTGATCTTATCCATACGGGCAAATGTTCTTCCACACTTGCAGGGCTCATAGTTAATTTTCGTAATATCCTTAGTTCTGTAACGGAGCATCGGTATTCCCTCTTTTGTAAGAGTAGTAATTACCAGCTCGCCCGTTGAACCCTTGGGAAGGACTTCTCCGGTTTCGGAGTTGATTATCTCAGCAAGGAAGTGGTCCTCATTAATGTGCATACCGGCTCTTTCGCGGCACTCACCGGAAACTCCGGGACCCATAAGCTCGCTCATACCGTAGTTATCGGTAGCGAAAAGTCCGAGAGTTTTTTCGATTTGCGTGCGCATTTCTTCGGTGCAGCCCTCTGAACCGAACAGGCCAAGCTTCAGGTTGATTTTGTCGATAACACCCATTTCCTTAGCAAGCTCGCCTATATACTGTGCATATGAAGGAGTTGAAACGAGAGCGGTTGTCTGAAAATCCTGCATAAGCATGATCTGCTTTTCGGTATTGCCGCTTGAAGTAGGTACAACGGTCGCACCGATTTTTTCAAGACCGTAATGAAGTCCCAATGCGCCTGTGAAAAGTCCGTAGCCGAATGCGATCTGGACGATATCCTCGTCGGTTGCACCTGCAGCAGTAACAAGACGAGCCATACAGTCTGACCAGATATCAAGGTCACGTTTTGTATAGCCTACTACCGTAGGCTTGCCAGTTGTACCGGAGGAAGCGTGGATACGAACAATATTCTTCATTGGCTGACCGAACAGTCCGAATGGGTATGTATCGCGTATATCCGCCTTTGTAGTGTACGGGATATACTGAATATCATCAAGACACTTGATTTTATCTGCTGTAACGCCTGCTTCTGTAAGACGCTTGTTATAAAACGGAATATTGTCCATGCAGTATTTTACGAGATGCTTTAGACGTTCAAGCTGAATTTCCTCGATTTTCTGACGGGGCATTGTTTCGATATCCTTCTGAAAAAACATTTTTAGTCCTCCCTGATTTAACGTAAAAAAACTTACAAATTTTAAAGCAATAAAGACAACATATTGCTTTTATTATATACCTTTTCGGAAGGAATTGCAAGTACTTATAAGGACAAATATGAACCAAATGCCAAAGAGAAGAACATTATCATCAAGGCTTTATTTTAGTTTTCATAAATCCGTGTCCGGTACAGTAAAAATACAGCTCGCCGCCGATGCGGGGAAAGCGCACAGCAGCGTCCTGCTCGGGGTAAAGCCTTTGCATATATACTTTGTCGCAGTCCGCAAGCGCTGCAAATGAAATATAGTGTTCTTTCTTCATTTCATGCGGAAACTCAATATAGAATTCACCGTCGATTATTTTGCATGAGGGAGCATGAGCTTCATCGGGAGATGACGCCTCCAACGGTGAAAGTTTCCTGCCGCAGCAGGTTATTTCCGCCGGCGATGACGCTGTCAAAATATTTCCGCATTCGCCGCAGACATAAAATTTGATCCTTTTCATATTTCCTCCGTTTCTTTCATTACGAACAAGCTCGCCGTTAAGAAGAGCTTCGGTTGATATGCCGTAAAGCAGACCGATCTCGTTAAGCACCGAAATATCGGGCAGACCAAGTCCTCTTTCCCATTTTGAAACAGCCTTGTCGCTGACAAAAAGCTTTTCTGCCGCTTCACGCTGAGTTATACCTTTCTCGATTCTGAGCTGTCTTAAAAGCGCTCCGACCTTTTTGCAGTCCATAAGCATTTTCCTTTCAGTTTCGTTATTTCAAGTATAACAGAAATTCAGACGGCGGTCAATAAACGTTTAGTAGAGAGTGTGAGTCATTTTCATATTAAAAATCCAAAACTGTATCAAGACACATTTTAAAATATGTACAAATTGTAAACATTACCGTTATCCCCTTGAATTTATGGTACAAAAGGTTTATACTGTATTTAGCACTCAATGATAATGAGTGCTAACACTTATGGGGTTAAAGTGCTAAGGCTCAGCCTGACGGCTTGAGTAATAATATATTTGGAAAGGAAATGTTTTAAATGGCAGAAACAAAACAGTTCAAAGCGGAGTCGAAACGTCTGCTTGACATGATGATCAACTCAATTTATACTCACAAGGAGATATTCCTCCGTGAGCTTATTTCAAACGCCAGCGACGCTATCGACAAGCTTTATTTCAAGTCTCTCACCGACGATAAGGTAGGCATGAAGAAGGAGGATTTCTGTATCTTCATTTCCGCCGATAAGGATAACGGCGTTCTGACAATTACCGATAACGGTATCGGCATGACTAAGGACGAGCTTGAAAATAACCTTGGTACTATCGCAAACAGCGGCTCTCTTGCTTTTAAAACCGAAAACGGCGGCGCAGAGGATATCGACATTATAGGTCAGTTCGGCGTAGGCTTCTATTCGGCGTTTATGGTAGCCAAGGAGGTTCAGGTGCGTTCAAAGGCTTACGGCTCGGATAAGGCTTATCTGTGGAGATCCGAGGGCGTTGAGGGCTATACGATCGAGGAGTGCGAAAAGGACAGCGTAGGTACAGAGATCCGCCTTGTACTTAAAGATAACACCGATGACGAGAGCTACGATGATTACCTTATGCAGTGGAAGATCAAGTCGCTGGTCAAGAAATATTCCGACTATATCCGCTTCCCGATAAAAATGGAGATGGAACACGACCATCTTAAAGAGGGTACAGGCACAGACGACGTTCCCCCTGAGTATGAGACTCACACTGAGATAGAAACTCTCAACAGCATGGTTCCTCTCTGGAGAAAGAATAAATCCGAGATCACCGATGATGAGTACAACAAGTTCTATCGTGAAAAGTTCTATGACTACAACGAACCGCTTGCTCACATTCATGCCAAGGCGGAAGGAACAGCAACCTATGACGCGCTGCTGTACATTCCATCACAGGCGCCTATGGACTACTACACCAAGGAGTATACCAAGGGTCTGCAGCTTTTCTCAAGCGGCGTGCTTATCATGGATAAGTGCGAGGACCTGCTTCCCGACCACTTCTCTTTCGTAAAGGGTCTTGTTGACTCTCAGGATCTGTCGCTGAACATTTCCCGTGAGATGCTCCAGCACGACAAACAGCTCAAGCTTATTGCAAAATCTCTTGAACGTACCATTAAAAATGAGCTGAAGAAAATGCTCACAAACGAGCGTGAGAAATACGAAAAATTCTGGAAAGCATTCGGCTTGCAGATAAAGTTCGGTATCTATAACGGCTACGGCGCAAATAAAGAGCTGCTCAAAGACCTGCTGCTGTTCAACAGTTCCTTCGAGAAAAAGCTTGTTACTCTTGATGAGTACGTTTCAAGAATGAAAGAGGATCAGAAGTACATCTACTATGCAGCAGGAGAAAGTGTTGCAAAAATCGACTGCCTGCCTCAGACAGAGGTTGTCAAGGATAAGGGTTACGAGATACTTTACCTTACCGAAAGTGTTGATGAATTTGCTATTCAGATGCTCATGTCATATGAGGACAAGCAGTTCAAATCCGTATCCGCCGCAGACCTTGACATTGAAACTCCCGAAGAAAAGGAAGAATTCAAAAAGCTTGCCGATGACAACAAGGATATGCTTACCTGCATCAAGGACGCTCTCGGCGATAAGATCAAGGAAGCGCGCCTTTCCGAGCGCCTTAAAACGCATCCATGCTGCCTTACCAACGAGGGTCAGATATCACTTGACATGGAAAAAACCTTTGCCGCTATGCCGAATAACGAGCATAACGTAAAGGCTGAAAAGGTTCTTGAGCTTAATCCGAATCATGATATGTTCAAGGTTCTGCAGAAGCTTTACGAAACCGATAAGTCAAAGCTTGCCGATTACAGCAAGATTCTCTACACACAGGCTTTGCTTATAGAGGGTATGCCAATCGACGACCCGCTTGCATTTTCAAACCTTGTGTGCGGACTTATGATGGATAAGCAGTAATATTTTAATTGAAAAGGAGCCGCCTTTATGTACAAATACGAAACTCATCTTCACACCTCCGAAGCAAGCGGATGCGCCCAGGCAACGGGTGCTGAAATGGCAGAAAAATACAAAGCTGCTGGCTATACCGGAATTATCGTCACCGACCATTTTTTCAACGGCAACAGCTCTGTACCCCGTGATTTGCCGTGGAAAGAGCGCATAGAACTTTATTGCAAGGGTTATGAACACGCAAAAGCAAAGGGCGATGAGATCGGTCTTGACGTATTTTTCGGCTTTGAATACGGTGACGGCGGCTCAGATTTTCTTGTATACGGACTTGACAAGCAGTGGCTTCTTGACAACGACAATATTCTTGAAATGGAGCTTACCCATTTTCTGGAATATGCCCGTTCCTGCGGCGGAATAATTTTTCAGGCGCATCCTTTCAGAGATTACGATTATATACGTTCCACCACTCATGCGCCACATTTTGTAGACGGTGTAGAGGTAGTAAATATGTCCCACACCCGTCCCGAATTCAACGAAAGAGCAAAGCTTTATGCCCAGTGGTATGATCTTCCGGTAACTTCGGGTTCGGATTCGCACAACACGACAACTCGCTGGTTTGCGGGCGGCGTGCTTTCGGAAAAAAAATTCACATCCGCCCTCGACTATGCAAAGGCAGTTGTGAACGGTGAAATAACTATTATCGAGTAAGCGTTTATATAAAAATTGTGCTGATAAAAACACAATTATGTTTTTATCAGCACATTCTTACTTATCGGCAGATTTTATCTGCCGATTTTTTTACCTTCAAATTCAACACGGCGTTTGATGTCCTGCATAAGCGTGTCAAACTGTTCGGGGTTAAGCGACTGCGCTCCGTCGCAAAGAGCCTTTGCAGGATTGTTGTGTACTTCGATCATAAGACCGTCTGCTCCGACTGCGACTGCCGCCTTTGCAAGAGGCTCGACCATCCATGAAATACCTGTTGCATGGCTTGGGTCAATGATAACAGGCAGATGTGAAAGCTTTTTAAGCATAGGTACTGCGGAGAGGTCAAGAGTATTTCTCGTTTTTGTCTCAAAGGTTCGGATACCGCGCTCACAGAGGATAACGTTGTTGTTGCCGCCTGCCATAATGTACTCGGCTGACATGAGAAATTCCTCAATAGTATTTGCAAGACCGCGCTTCAACAGAATTGGTTTGCGGCATTTTCCAAGCTCTTTAAGAAGGTCAAAGTTCTGCATATTTCTTGCACCGACCTGAATTACATCAACATCGGCGAAAAGGTCAACGTGGTTAACATTCATGATCTCGGTAACGATAGGAAGACCGGTTTCTTTTTTAGCTTTAAGCAGAAGCTTCAGACCGTCTGCGTGAAGACCCTGAAAAGCGTAAGGGGAAGTTCTCGGCTTGAAAGCACCGCCGCGGAGAAGCGTTGCACCGCTTGCCTTAACGTCCTTTGCGACCTCGATTATCTGAGCTTCGCTTTCAACGGAACAAGGGCCTGCAATTACCTGGAAGAGTCCCTCTCCGATCTTAACGCCGCTGCAGTCGATAATGCTGTTTTCGGGGTGCATTTTTCGGTTTGCAGCCTTGAAAGGCTCGGAAATACGGGTAACGCTTTCAACTATGTCAAGTGCGGAGATCAGGTCAACGGGAAGATGGGAAGTGTCGCCGATAAGACCGATAATAGTGTGGCTTTCGCCCTCGCTGACATTAGTGGAGAGTCCCTTTTCACCGAGCATTTTAATGAGGGATTCAACCTTTTCTTTTTCGGGATTTTGCTTTAATACGAGAATCATTTTTATCACCTTTCTATGTAACTGAATAATTTCACTTTAATGCTTTTATGTTTTGATGGTTTTAAGTTTTAAAGCTTTTATGCAATAAAGTATACACCCTTTTTCCCGATTTGTCAAGAGCTTTTAAAAAATTTTTTTAGAAAAAAATATCCGTATCAGAAAAACGTTAATTTGAGATAAACAATAATTTGCAGGCTGAGCCTGCACCCTTTCCGTAATTTAGTTTTGTATAATTTTTTC
>JBJESH010000335.1:0-1867 GCA_051882695.1 Oscillospiraceae bacterium
AACAGCGATAACCTCGCAGTTATTGTAGTTTTCCTTGAGCCACGGGATAATGATCGATGTATCAAGACCGCCTGAATATGCGAGTACAACCTTTTTGATTTCCTTAGCCATAATATTTCCTCCTGAATCAAGCACTCACCGAGTGCAAATTAACATGATAACTCTATTATACACCTAAAGCGGAAGTTGTCAAGGGGGAATGAATAAATATTCACTTTTTCTAATAATATTCACAAATATATGCATATTATTCACAAAAAGGGCGGTCAGAACCGCCCTTTCTGATAATTTTAACCTTCCATGAAGTCCTCAAACAATTCACTTCCGCCGGTAGCTGTATAAGCATAATATGATAATATCCACGAAGCGTCTACTGCATCAATTTTTTCGTCTTTGTCAACGTCTGCAACCTTTTTCTGGAGATCGCTCAGCTCCATAGGCTGTCCTGTAGCCTGCTGAGCATATGCCGAGAGCACCATTGATGCGTCAATCGCATTTATATATCCATTGTTGTCAACATCTCCGATCATGTAACCTGTTCCTGTACCTATGCAGAAAGATGTTCCGCCGGAATGTGCTTCGTTGTCATACACGGAAAATTTGATTTCAGAAGCTCCGCTTAACGGAATATCTATATTCTGCGGTTCAAACCCCGGAGTCATTGTATAGGAATATACAGCCTCGTCATCAACGTAGATGGTAAGCGTTGTATTGTAGTTCTTTGTATTATAGCTATCCTTGAGCACTGAAAGCGTTCCCTTAAATTCAGTTTCAGAGGGATCAACCTCATATGTTGCCCACGCCCAGCTTTGTTCATCATTATAGTTATATCTGGCTATCCAGAACTCAATACCGGTGTCATAAATAACACCGTTAACAGTTGTATTGCCGTTTCTGGTTCCTATAACATCAATAAAGCTGTCACCCATATTGCCCGTATAGCGGTCGCTTTCAATGGGATTCGCTATATCTATAGCAATGGTCTGAAAACATGCAGTCAACATTGTCCCGAACAATACTATCGCAGCTGTTGCCGCAGATATGAATTTTTTTATTTGTGTCATGATAAATCCTCCTCAAAATATTTTCCTAATACGATATTATATGCTTTTTATAGAAATTGTCAAGAGAGATTGAATAAATATTCATTTCAAGAACAAATATTCACTTATACGCAAATAATATTCATTCATCTTCTGGATTTCCGTCACCGTCAGTCAGGGCACGGGCACGAATATCCGTTTTCTGAACGGGAACACTGCCGTTTATCTGCAAATCTCCAACGCAATGTGCAATAATTACATTATAAATGGAGTTGTTTTGTACGTTTCACTGATTTTTGTGAGAAATCCAAGAAAACGTCTTGCTATTTTTTACTTTTATGATATAATAATTATTATGATGTGAAGATTTTGATATTTTCAGCTTCTATATCTTCTGCTATCATCAGCAAATGCTTTTTGCTTAATCATTTTCGTATTTTTGGAGGTTTTCAATATGGGAGAAGTTACTAAAAACGGAACCAAAATAACTATTCTCGGCGCCGGAAACGTTGGCGCTTCCATCGCTTACGCTTTCGCTATCGCAGGCACATGTTCCGAAATCGTTCTCGTCGATATCGCTAAGGATAAGGCTAAGGGAGAGGCTATGGATATCCGCCAGGGTACCTCCTTCTGCCACCCCGTAAATATCTACGACGGTGAATATGAGGACGCCGCAGGCTCCGATATCGTTGTGGTTACTCTCGGCAGAGCCAGAAAGCCCGGTCAGACAAGAATTGATCTTGCTCAGTCCAACGTTGATATCATCAAGTCCGTTATGCCCAGCATCGCAAAGGCAGCTCCCGACGCTGTTTATGTTGTTGTCA
>JBJESH010000336.1:0-7491 GCA_051882695.1 Oscillospiraceae bacterium
TAAGTCAGCCTGCAATAAGCAAAGCTATTACCAAAATGGAGGAAAGTCTTGGAACTCAGCTTTTTATACGCAACCACAGGGGAGTGAGTCTTACCGAAGAAGGTAAAATAATGTATGACCAGCTTAAAGCTGCCTTTGAACTTATAAAAAACGGAGAAGACACCATACGTCGCATCAACGAGCTTGGTATAGGGCGGCTTCGTCTTGCAGCAAGCGCTGTTTTATGCAAGCATATGCTGCTGCCTTATCTTAAAGGATTTATAGTTGAAAATCCGCATATTAAGATAACTGTTGAATGTCAGTCATCATCGAAAATTATGAAGCTTCTTGCCGATGGAAGAATTGACATTGCTCTTATGGTAAAGCCTGAAAATCAATCTGATATTAATTTTTATTCTCTTGGTGAAATAGAAGACGTTTTTATAGCGACAAAATCGTATATTGACAACCTTCATATCCGCGGAGATTCAACTGTTTTTGAGAAAGCGAATATTATGCTTCTTGACGGAGCAAATGTATCCCGTATGCACGTTGACCGATATTTTAAGGAAAATAATATCGTTCCAGAACACGTTCTGGAAGTCAGCGGAATGGATATGCTTATTGAGTTTGCCAAAACAGGTATAGGAGTAGCCTGTGTAATAAAACGTTTTGTACAGAATGAGCTTGATGAGGGAAGCCTTGTTGAGATCCCATTGTCAGTTCCTATAAATAAAAGAGAGGTAGGCTTTGCGTATATGAAAAACACAAAACCTACCCTTGCAATGGAGCGATTTAAGAATTTTTACGAGAATTATCCTTTATGAGCTTATATTCCATACTGTCAATTAAAGCAATAACAGAAGCGTTTATAACGTCTGTTGACGCACCGACAGTAGTCCATATGTCTTTTCCGTCAGTACTTTCAATGAGAACTCTTACGTTTGCGGCTGTTGCGGCACTTCCATCTATTACACGAACCTTATAATCGGTAAGGTGAACGTCCGCAATTGTCGGGTAAAATACAGTCAATGCCTGACGAAGAGCCTTGTCAAGAGCATTTACAGGACCGTCTCCCTCATCTGCAGCAATTTCGGTTTTACCGTTTACTGCAACCTTTACAATCGCAGACGAAGGATTTTGAAACTCTCCGGATTTTTCTCCTATAATTTTAAAATAATTTATTTCAAAAAAGTTTTCTATCCTTCCAAGATATTTTTTTACAAGCAGCTCAAAGGACGCCTCAGCAGCTTCATATTGATATCCCTTAAATTCCATATCTTTAAGCAAATCTATGATAGCCTTGGTTTCGGGACTGTCCTTTGTAAGCTCAGGAGCAATTTCATTTATACGATGAAGAATAGCAGAACGTCCGGCAACTTCCGAAAGAAGAATATTCCGTTTATTTCCCACAGCTTCAGGAGATATATGCTCAAAGCTGCGGGAATTTTTCTTTACTCCGTCAGCGTGCATACCGCCTTTGTGAGCAAACGCGCTTTTTCCTACATACGGCATATTGCCTGTAAGCTTCATATTGCAAATTTCTGAAATATAACGTGCAAGCTGAGTAAGCTTCACGGCATTATCTGCAGGAATACATTCAATGCCCATTTTGAGTTGCAAATTTGCTATAACAGTTGAAAGATTAGTATTTCCGCAGCGTTCACCAATACCTGTTAAAGTTCCCTGAACCTGCAAAGCGCCAGCCTTTACAGCGGCAAGTGAATTTGCAACTGCACATCCTGTATCATTATGACAGTGAATACCAACAGGAATACTTACATTAGAAACTGCCGTTTTCACAATTTCTGAAATTTCATCCGGAAAACAACCTCCGTTTGTATCGCAGAGTATAACAGCTTTTGCGCCCGCTTCTTCGGCAGTTTGTATAGTTTTAAGTGCATATACAGGATTTGCCTTATATCCGTCAAAATAATGTTCCGCATCAAAAAAGACTTTTTTACCTTTAGTGACAAGATATTTAATAGTATCGGAAATCATATTTAAATTTTCTTCGAGCGTAGTGTTGATGATTTCTGTCGCGTGCATATCCCAGCTTTTCCCAAAAACAGAAACATATTCAACATTTGTATCTGCAAGAGCGTTAAGATTTGCATCATTTTCACATGACGTATTTTTTCTTCTTGTTGAACCGAAAGCCACTAATTTTGAGTGTTTAGGAGGACATAATTCAGCTTTTTTAAAAAATTCCAAATCTTTTGGATTTGAAGCCGGATTTCCTGCTTCAATAAAATCTATTCCGAAATCGTCAAGAGCCTTCATAACGTTGAATTTGTCTTCAACCGAAAAATTAACGTTTTCACCCTGCGCACCGTCACGCAAAGTTGAGTCAAATATCTGAACCTTGTTCATAAATAATCTCCCTTCGGTTTACTTTATTTCCAGTATAGGTTCTGCAATTGAAGCTCCGGCAGGAACCATAGGCAGAACGTTTATGTCCTTGTCAATAATACAGTTTATAAGTACGGGCTTATTAAGTGAAATTGCCTTTTCAAGAACAGGACGTATATCACTTTTGCTTTTTATAGTAAAAGTCTCAACGCCTATGGCTTTTCCTAAGAGTTCAAAGTCAGTAGGCTTTTCAAGAGTAGTTTGAGAGAAATGTCCGTTATAGAAAAGCTTCTGCCATTGGCGCACCATTCCAAGAACGCTGTTGTTGAAAACAAGCTCGATAACGGGAAGCTGATACTTTGCAAGTGTAGTAAGTTCGTTCATGTTCATATAAAAGCTTCCGTCTCCTGCACAGTTTACAACGACTTTGTCCGGATTTCCAACTTTGCAGCCTATTGCTGCTCCGAGACCGTAGCCCATAGTTCCGAGACCGCCTGAAGAAGCAAAGCTTCTCGGGTTGTGAAAATTATAGAATTCCGCAGTCCACATCTGATGCTGACCGACTTCAGTACTGATAACAGCATCGCCGTTTGTAAGTTTGTCAAGAGTTTCAATAACCTCCTGCGGAAGAACGCTATCTGTATCATCGGAAATCTGACAAAGCGGATAATCATTTTTCCACTTTTCGATATGTTCCATCCATCTCGTATGTTTGTGCGGTTCAATTAATTTATTAAGCTTTTCAAGCACAATCTTAACATTACCGCATACCTTTAGATCTGCTGCAATATTTTTGTTTATTTCAGCAGGGTCAATATCAATATGAAGAATAGTTGCTTTTTCTGCAGCTTTTCTGAAACTTAAAGTATTACAAGTTACTCTGTCGGAAAAACGCGAGCCGAGAACAATAAGCAGATCACATTCTGTAAGAGCCAAAGAGGAGGTTTTGGTTCCGTGCATACCCATCATGCCTATATAACGTCTGTTTTTGTTGTCAAAAGCACATTGTCCCATTAATGAAAGAGAAACAGGCGCATCAATAATTTCCGCAAAGTCTGCAAGTTCGTCAAATGCGTCACATGAAACAACGCCGCCGCCTGCATATATAAATGGCTTTTCGGCTTTTGAGATCATTTCTACTGCTTCTGATATTTCTTCATCGTTTACAAAGTATTCATGCGGCTTTGGGGTCTTCGGCTCATATTCATAAACTGCCGCGGTAATATCTTTGGGAATATCAATAAGCACAGGACCTTTACGTCCATCGTTTGCAATAAAGAAAGCATTCCTTATAGCGTCTGCAAGGTTTGCAATATCCTTGACAATGTAGTTATGTTTGGTTATAGGCATAGTTATTCCTGTTATG
The DNA here is from genome assembly GCA_051882695.1 of Oscillospiraceae bacterium. Lineage (GTDB taxonomy): Bacteria > Bacillota > Clostridia > Oscillospirales > Ruminococcaceae > RGIG8773. The sequence continues at coordinate 3,698 of JBJESH010000336.1, forward strand.
TCAACCTCCTGAAAACTATCGAGACCAAGCAGGGAAGTTGCCACATTTCCGGTAATTGCTACCATAGGGATACTGTCCATATAAGCTGTTGCAAGACCGGTAACAAGATTTGTCGCACCGGGACCTGATGTTGCAATAACAACGCCTGTTTTTCCTGTTGAACGTGAATAACCATCGGCAGCATGAGCGGCAGCCTGCTCATGAGAAGTAAGAATATGCGTGATTTTGTCACTGTAATCATATAAAGCATCGTAAATATTAAGCACAGCGCCTCCCGGATAACCAAATACGGTATCCACACCTTGTTCCAAAAGGCATTCAAGAATAATCTGCGAACCATTTAAAATCATATTAAAATCTCCCTGTAATAAAATAAAAAACCTTCACCTCAAGAAAAATCAAGAGGTGAAGGTAATAAATACATCCACGGTACCACTCTCGTTCGGATAAAAATCCGCACTTTGCCGCATCAGACAATGCGCTTCTCTGTAACGGGAGAAACCCGTTCCGTCCTACTGAGAATAACTGTTCGGCAGAATGCTCCGAGGTGATATATTATCAGTAGGAAAATACTGCTTCGCACCAAACAGCAGCTCTCTGAAAAATTTCGTATACTGTTTTGCTCCTCATCAAAGCATTTAACATATTGTTTATATAATATCATGCAGATATGTAATTGTCAATGTATTTTTTATGAACTAATATTCCTAAAAGTTATGGAATTATAATATTTTCAATATGTCACGCTTTTAGATTATTTATTGAAGCAGAAAATAAAGGATTGAAAATTTATATATTATAAATATGTGATGATCTGTTAAAATTATTGTCTGTTTATTTGACATAATCAGAATGCTGTGCTATAATTTTATATTGAGAAAAATATTGGGGGAAGTTTATGTTCGGTTATGTAAAGCCGTTTAAACCTCATATGAGGATTTGCGAGTTTGAAACATACAAAGCTGTATACTGCGGATTATGTAAAATTCTCGGGAAAAGCTATGGCTTAATGTCACGAATGACTTTAAGCTATGATTTTGCTTTCCTCGGATTAATGGCTTTGGCAATAAACGACAGTGAAACCGAACTTGAAGCACAGCGTTGTATTGCTCACCCTTTTCGTAAAACACCGTGTCTCAAATCTGAAGACGGACTTGATTATACTGCTGCTGCGGCGTCAATTTTGATATATAATAAATTTAAAGATGATGCTGCTGATAAACATTTTTTTGGCAAATTAGGCTCATGGTTTATGATTGGTTTAACAAAAAATGCTTATAAAAAAGCAGAAAAAAAATATCCTCAGCTTGCTGAATATGTTGCCGAACAAATGAAGCATCAGGAAAAACTTGAAAAAGAAAACTGCAAGTCTATAGACCGTGCTTCCGAACCATCGTCAAATATACTTGCAGAAATTGCTTCCGGCCTTAGCGAAGATGAAGAACAAAAGCGTATACTTCGCCGTTTTGGATATCTTCTCGGCAGATATATTTATATTGCAGATGCTTTTGATGATTTGGAAAAGGATTTTCACTCGCGCGGTTTTAATCCTCTTATTTTGGGAGATTCTACTGTTAATGAACTTAATTTACCTTTAATTCAGAAAAAAACAGAAGACAGCGTTAATTTTACTTTGGGCGCTCTTGCAGATGCTTATGTTCAGCTTGATATAAAAAGATATAAGCCTATTTTGGATAATATAGTTTACCTTGGGTTAAAAAATAACTTTTATGATTTAATTAAGAAAAAAGAAGAAAAACAGGAAAAATAATTTTGAAAGGAGAATACCGTTAAAAACGGTATAACTAAAATATGAACGACCCATACAGAATTTTAGGTATAATGCCATCGGCAACAGATGAAGAAGTTAAATTGGCATATAAAAGCCTTATGAAGCAATATTCGGATAATGAAAAAAAGATTTCTGAAATAACGGAAGCTTTTGATGCTATTATGAATATGCGCAGAGGAAGCTTTGAACAGTTTGCTGCAGACGGATATACAGAAATACGTCATCAGCTTCAGAATGGCAACTATAATGATGCGGATACTATGCTTGAAGCTATAAGTGAAAAAACTGCCGAATGGTATTTTTTAAAGGGAAGCGTTTGTTATGCAAAGGGCTGGCTTAACGATGCATATACGAATTTTTCCCAAGCGTGTAAAATGGAACCTTACAATCAGGAATACTCATCTGCATTAAGACACATGGCTGAAAGTAAAAGCGGTTTTATGAAGGGCAGTCCGAATGAGCAACCTGTATACAGTGATGGAAACCGAGTTTGCGGATGTAATGCGTGTGATATATGTAACGGATTAATCTGTGCAGATTGCTGCTGTGAATGTATGGGCGGCGACCTTATCGGATGTTGTTGATCGATTTGAGAAGGACGCGATTATGAAAAAGGTTAGCTATAAAGTATCACTTGGAGGAATAGTAGCTGCACTTTGTTTGCTAATGATGTTTCTTACTGCTGTTTTTCCTCCGCTGAATATAACACTCCCGCTTTTTGCAGGAATGCTGATAACTGTAGTAGCAATTGAAGTAAGCTGCTCATGGGCTTTTGTAACATACGCTGTTGTAGCGGTACTTTCTTTTTTTGTTACTCCCGATAAGGAAGCTTGGCTTTTCTTTACTTTCTTTTTCGGATATTATCCTGTAGCAAAATCGTTTTTTGAGGGATTAAAAAGCAAGCTTTTTTGTTGGCTTGGAAAGCTTGCGGCATTTAACATTTCAATAATAATAATCTTCTATGTTACAATGAATATTCTGGGAACAGTTGATTTGTTTGAAGAATTTGGTTTTTACAATGAATGGCTTATTCCTGCATTATTAGCGGTTGGCAATCTAATATTTATATTTTACGATTATACATTGACGCTTATTATTTCTTGTTACAAAAAATGGTTTCGCCCTACATTTTTGAGAAAGTTTAAATAGTAATAGCTTGTATCCGTTTTTACGGGTACAAGCTATATTTTTACAGCTTTTTAGTTTGTTCTTTAAGTATACGGCCTTCTTTAAGCAATTCTTTCAAACGTTCGCTGTCATCTTTGACAAGCGCATCACGATATTCGGTAAGTCGGTCGATTATATAGTCAATTTCAAAGCAAAGAGGCTCTTTATTAAGCATAAAAAGGGGAGTCCACATGACTTCGTTCAGCTTTGCTACACGAGTCAGATCCTGAAAGCTTCCGGCACTGAATCCAAGCTGTTTCTGGTGAGTCGGACTTTTAATATAAGCGTTTGAAACAATATGTGCAAGCTGACTTGTAAACGCAATGATCTGGTCGTGTTCTTCCGGAGAAGCAAAAACCACTTTTTTAAAATGTATTGAATATGCAAAATCTTCAAGCAGATTAAGCTTTGCCTGAGGTATTGACTGTGACGGAGTAATTATAAAGCTTGCTTCATCAAAAAGATTGTCCAACGAATATTCAAAACCAGAAAACTCACGACCTGCCATAGGGTGTGTGCCGATAAAAGTCACTCCGTATTTATCTAAAACAGGGGTTACTCGATCAACAACTTCTTTTTTTATACCGCAGGTGTCAATAACAATACTGCCTTCTTTGAATTTATCGGCATTTTCGGTAATATAGTCGATTGCATCGGTAGGGTAAAGAGAAACGATAGTCAGGTCTGCAAGCCCCAAATCATTTGTCTCTTCATCAATTGCATTTTGTGAAATTGCCATAGCAATAGTTTCCTTGTTTATATCAATGCCGTAAACTGTGTGGTTTGTGTGCTTCTTTATAGTTTTACACATCGAACCTCCGATAAGTCCGAGACC
>JBJESH010000337.1:0-7421 GCA_051882695.1 Oscillospiraceae bacterium
AGGTAACCAAATGAACATTAATTATCATCTTCCGAGTTTTACAGAGCATTACAGCCTTAATCTGCTTATCATTGATTATATGAAAAAGCACCCTGAATATTTTAGGGACGGCGTAAGGGTCGCTTCTGTTTTCGGCGGCTTCGGCGGTTCGATCTGGAACGGAGGAAGGAATGTTCCCGGCGAATTTGACCCTGAAATGGCAAAGAAGATCCTGAAGGCTTTTAATGACAGAGGAATACCTCTCAGATTTACATTTACAAATCCGCTTATAACAGAACAGCACCTCAACGATCATGCCTGCAACGAAATTATGAAAATGGGAGATAACGGACTTAACGAGGTTATTGTGATGTCTCCCGTATTGGAGCAGTACATACGCGAAAATTACCCGGGATATAAAATTACTTCTTCTACCTGCAAGCAGATACGCGATATGGACGATCTTAACGCCGAGCTTGACAAGAATTACAGTCTTGTGGTTCTTGACTACAATTGGAATAACAGGTTTGATGATCTTGCACTTATTAAGAACAAGGCACGGTGCGAGGTGCTTGTAAATGCCTGCTGCCGTCCTGCCTGCACAAGACGCGGCGACCATTACCGTACAATCGGAAAATATCAGATAGAGCTTTGCAATGCGGCTAAAAGTAATCTTGGCATAAAAAGCTCCAATATTGTACAGGAGCCTTTCCCGTGTGAATGTATGAGCTATGATATTTATAAGATAAAGGATTTTCCTACCCATATTTCACCGGATGATATTGAATCCAAATATATTCCTATGGACTTTAACCAGTTTAAGCTTGAGGGCAGAACAATAGGAGATATAAGAATGCTTGAAATGTACTCTTACTATCTCTTGAAGCCAGAATATATGAATTCTGCGAGACTTGAACTTCTTAACATCCTTACAAGCAGGATCAGATATTTTAATGTTTTTCCGCAGTGATTGTCAATAACGTTTAATAAAAATGCCCTTAAAATCCGTATATTCGGGATTTTAAGGGTATTTTTTGCATTTTTATTATTCCTGCGAAGCTTTTCTAAGCCTTGCACCGAGTCTTCTGAAAGGAACGCAGACTTTTTTCAGCCTCGGTATCACTGTTTCCAGAAGTCCGCAGTATTTGTCCACAAGTACGATAACAAGGGTTTCGCGGTATTTGGGAAGAGCGGTTATATTCAGCGGAAACATGTGCTTTTCAATAATATCGCTTTCAAGGTCGGAAATGTAGAAATTTTCTTTTACATTCATAAGCGCTGTATGGGCGTGGGTAAAGCCGTGAAGCCTTTCGCCCTTTGCAGGCTTGTGTGTGTGCCAGTCGTAGAGGAACAAATCGTGGAGCAGACCTGCCCTTGCGCCTGCACGCTCGTTAAGGGAGAAAAATCTGCAAATTCTATAATTATAGTATGAAACGTTAAGACAATGCTGAAAACAGGTCGTCTCGCCGTGATGTTTGAATTCTTTCATTTTAAGAACCAGTTCGTTTTCGAGCAGGTCGCCTACAAGGTGGTAGTAGGTGGAGAGCTCCTTGTCGTTAAGGTCGACTTTTGAACCGATGGCTTTTAGCATTTTTATTACCATCTCCCTTTTGTTTACATACAAATATTATACAATAATGCTAAAAAAATTGCAATAATGTTCAGGAATATTTATATATAATTTTGCACCGTCTTTTTTATATATTTTAAACAATACCAACACAAAAAATAAATTTTGCAAAATCATATTACTATAAGTTTAAAATAATTAAATTATTCTTAAAGTATTTACAGTGTTGTCAAATTGCATAAAATAACTCAAAAAAATTCTTTGTTTATTTTCAGTTCAAATTTCATGAACGGTTGCAATTTGGCGGCAGTTGGTGTATAATATCATTAAAGTGGTGAAAAGTCACTGGTTTGAGGTGAAAAGTGGTGATTTTCCACACCGTTTTCCACACTGTGTTGAAAACTCAACCTGTTTGCACTGTGGAAAATGTGTATTTCATGTCGAAATTAATGAAAAATAACGTTTTTTACCCGTTTTTAATGTTTTGAAATGTTGAAAACATGATTTTTAGTGTTGAAAAGACTGTTGAAAGGAAGTGATAAAGCATGGCAGGCTGCTCGTTAATGGGTACTTATGAACATACTATGGACGCCAAGGGAAGAATGGCTTTCCCCACAAAGCTCCGCGAACGGCTCGGACTGAGCTTTATCGTTACCATCGGTCTTGACGGCTGCTTGTATGTATATTCTGCCGAGGATTGGGACATATTTACAGAAAAGCTTCAAACTCTGACAGGCGCAAAAGCAAAGGCGGCAAAGCTTCTTATCGTAAATGCCTGCACAGTTGAACCCGACAAGCAGGGACGTATTCTCATTCCGCAGAATCTGCGCGAATATGCTCATCTTGACCACGATGTTACGGTTCTCGGTGTTATAAACCGTGCCGAGATCTGGGACAGCGCACGCTTCAAGGAGTTCAGCAGCGAAATCACAAACGAAATGCTTTCAGACGCTCTTGCGGATCTGGCATTCTGATTATAATAAAGGATCATTATGGAAAATATCAGCTTTTCCCACGTTCCCGTGCTTCTTGCGGAAACTTTAGAGGGACTTGACATAAAGTCCGACGGCGTTTATATTGACGGCACCTGCGGCGGTGCGGGGCATTCCCGTGAGATCGCCAAAAGACTTGACGGCGGCAGGCTTATCGGCATTGACCGTGACCCGGACGCAGTAAAAGCTGCTTCGGAACGCCTTGCTCCGTATAATGCAAAGGTCCTGCACGGAAATTATTCCGATATTGCCGCGCTTGCCCGTTCGGAGGGCATTGAGGCTGCGGACGGTATACTCCTTGACCTTGGCGTGTCTTCACATCAGCTTGATACCGTTGAAAGAGGCTTTTCATACCATGGCGACGCTCCTCTTGATATGCGTATGTCGCAGGAGGGACAGACTGCTGCGGATCTGGTAAATACCCTATCTTGCGAGGAACTGAGCAGGATAATGTTTGAGTACGGCGAGGAAAAATTCAGCAGACGAATTGCAGATGAGATAATAAGACGGCGTGAGATTAAACCGATAACTACAACCGGTGAGCTTGCGGAGATCGTAAGCGCTGCTGTTCCGGCAAAGTTCAAAAGGGATAAAAATCCCTGCAAGAAAACCTTTCAGGCGTTCAGAATAGCCGTTAACTGCGAGTTTGACCATCTTAACAAAGGCCTTGACGACGCATTCGACCTGCTTAAAAGCGGCGGCAGACTTTGCGTGATAACCTTTCACTCTTTGGAGGACAGGATAGTAAAGCAGCGTTTTGCTTCTTTCTGTAAGGGGTGTATATGTCCGCCGGATTTTCCCCAGTGCGTTTGCGGACGTACACCGAGAGGAAAGCTTGTGAACCGCAAGCCTATTGAGGCTTCTGCCGAGGAGCTTGAGGCAAATAACAGAAGCCGAAGCGCAAAGCTTCGTATTATAGAAAAGATATAAAGATAAAGGAAATATAAAAAGAAAGGAACGCGAACGGAAGCAATGAATAAAAATAACCTTGCATACGACCTCACAAAATACGAGGACGTCGCTCCCGAAAAAGCGCCTAAGATCCGTGTGCGCAGGCAGAAAGCCGAGAACGCCGGGTCTGCGCCCAAACTTATCGTGACTACCGTTGCCGCGGGTCTTCTTCTTGGCGCGGTAATATACGGAAAGGTCGAGAACGCCGCAGTACACACAGAGATAACTAATGAGACGAAATATGTTGAAATGCTTGCCGGAGAGAACGCAAGAATGCGTTCCGAGGTGGAGGAAAAAACGGCGCTGAAATATGTTGAAAATTATGCGGAGGAAGTTCTGGGAATGCAGAAGCTGGATAAATCCCAGATAGAATATGTCAGCGTTTCAAACGGCAGCGTTGTTGATATTCCCAAAACGGAAGAAAATATTTTCGTAAAAATAAAGAACGCTTTCAGCGATTTTGTGGAATATATCAGAGGTTGACGAAATAGTATATTTTAGGGTTGCATATACGGAGTGATCTCCCTTTGCAGCCCGAATTTTGCTTAAAAGATTATTTTCAGGGGTAATTTGCAAACAGGAAGAAAATCATACCGAAAGGAGATACAGCCTTGTCCTATCAGCCTACCAATAAAATGAGAGTTAAGCTTAATCTTGTGGTTCTTCCCGTGTTTCTGGCATTTGCCTGCTGGATACTGGTCAGTCTGTTCAAAACGTCTATTACGGATAACGCCAAATATCAGGCTCTTGCAAACGAAAACCAGTTTGCAAGCAAGACTGTAAAGGCTAACAGAGGAAGTATTTATGACGCAAACGGAAAAATTCTTGCACAGTCGGCTACGGTTTATTCCATATGCGTAAACCCCTACCGTATATACGAGCAGCAGCAGAAGGAGAAAAAGTCAGACAATCTCGAGCTTGTTGACGGAAAGCTTGAATCGCAGCTGATGGTTGAGAAGGCGGCAACAATCCTCAGTGAAGAACTGGGCGGCGATGTTACCTATGAATATGCAGTAAAGAAGCTTACCGAAAACGCTGCAAACAGCCAGTGGGCGCTGGTTGCAAAGTCTATCGAAAAGCCGGTTGCGGACAAGATCATTTCCCGTGCCGGAGAGGAAGAACTGGGCGACCTTATCTTTACCAATCTGGACACAAAGCGTTATTATCCTCAGGCGGAGCTTGCGGCTGCCGTTATAGGCTTCACAAACTTTGACGGCGACGGCGTTTACGGTGTGGAGTCCTACTATAACGATTACCTTAAAGGCGTTGACGGAAAAATCATTTCCGCCGTTGACGCTTACCGCAACGAAATGCCCTATAAAAACGATAAGATTTACGACGCACAGGACGGCAACTCCATTTACCTTACGCTTGATATGAATTTGCAGTATCAGGTGGAAAAATACCTCGAACAGCAGGTGGAGGCTCATGACGTTGACAACCGTGCCTGCGCAATTATGATGAATGTTAATACGGGAGCTATACTTGCTATGGCAAGTAGCCCCGGCTTTGACCTTAACGATAAAAACTCAATATACAGCCAGAAGGACATTGATAAGCTTGCGGCGGTAACCGATGAGGAGGAATACAATCAGCTTTATGCGTCCTTGCGTGAGCAGCAGTGGAAGAACAAGGCTATCACGGAGCTTTATTATCCGGGTTCGGTTTTCAAGGTTATCACAGGCTCATCGGCGCTGGAGGAAAAGGTGATTTCTCTCAACTCCACCTTTACCTGCGGACGAAGCATTATTGTAGCCGATACCGAAATGCACTGCTGGTCAAGCTATTCTCACGGTACGCAGGATTTCACCACTGCAATGACAAACTCCTGCAACCCTGCCTTCATTCAGATAGGACAGCTTCTGGGCAAGGATAAATTCTATGAATATTTCAAGGCTTATGGCTTTACCGAGCCTACGGGCATAGACCTGCCCGGCGAGTCAAACAGCCTTTATGTAAATACCAGCGAAAAGGGTCCCGTTGAGCTTGCTTCATGTTCATTCGGTCAGACCAATAAGATAACTCCCATTCAGATGATAACCGCTTATGCCGCAGTCGTAAACGGCGGATATCTTGTTACTCCGTATGTGGTCAGCAAGATAGTAGACCCAAACGGAAACGTTATAAAAACTACCGAGCCGTCCATAAAAAGACAGGTCATTTCTGAAGAAACTTCAGCAGAGATGAGACAGGTTCTCGAAAGCGTTGTAAATACAAAGGGCGGTTCAAACGCTTACATCAAGGGTTATGCTATCGGCGGCAAGTCGGGCACATCGCAGAAGATCGACAAGACCAACGAAACGGGAAATGAAAATCTCTACGTTTCCTCATACTGTGCATTTGCTCCTGCCGACGACCCGGAGATAATCATGCTCGTTATGGTCGACGAGCCTACCGCAAGGGATCAGAACGGCGCACTGATGTACTACGGAAGCGTTGTTGCCGTTCCTGCAGTCGTAAACGTACTTAAAGAAGCTCTGCCATATTTGGGCTATTATCCCGAGTACACCGAGGAAGAGCTTGAAGCGCTTGGAGTGACTCTCCCGTCGGTTGAGGGTGAGGCGGTAAACATTGCTACCGAAACCCTTGAATCTCTCAGCCTTCAGGTAACCGTTATCGGAAACGGCGACAAGGTCGTGGCGCAGGTTCCTGCGAGGGCAAGCTCAATTCCGAGAAACGGAAAGGTCATTCTTTACACCGAAGAAAATTACGAGACGGAATACACCACAGTACCGAACATTATCGGCTACGGACTGTCAGATGTAAATACTATTCTCACCAATGCAAATCTTAACTTCAAGGTAGGCGACGGTGCGGCGAACCATTCGGGTGCGATAGCATACAGCCAGAACTACGCCGAGGGCAACATTGTTCCTAAGGGTACTATCATTGAAGTAACGTTCATTATCAAGGACGAAGGATAGCTGCCGTTTTATTTAATAATTATTACCGCACAGAGAGGATTGATAATATGAGACTCGACGAGCTTCTTGATGAAGTCCAAAAAGCTATGCCGCTTAAAGCTTCCGTCAGCGACAGACACGCCGCTGTTGAGGGAATCACCGACAACACAAACGAGGTAAAGGAAGGCTATATTTTCGTGTGCGTGAAAGGCACACGCTTTGACGGTCATGACTTTGCCGAAGAAATGCTTGAAAAGGGCGCTCTGTGCGTTGTTACCGAATATGATATCGGCGTGAAAAATCAGATAATCGTGGGAAATTCCCGTGAGTTTTACGGACATCTCTGTGCAATATGGTTCAATCACCCGGAGCGCCGCATGAAGCTTATCGGCGTAACGGGTACAAACGGAAAGACAACTCTTGCCACGATGATAAAGGAAATTCTTACCGACAAGGGTCACAAGGTCGGCTTTATAGGAACTACCGGTGCGCTTATCAACGGCAAGCCTGCCGAAACGGACGGCTCAACGCCGACTACTCCCCGTGTTTATGAGCTTTACAAGCTGTTTTACGAAATGGCGAAAAACGGCTGTGACTGCGTTGTTATGGAGGTATCTTCCTTTGCTCTCGACCAGAACAGAATAGGTCCTGCGATGTTCCGCATAGGCATTTTCACGAATCTCACTCAGGATCATCTTGACTATCACGGCAATATGGAAAGCTACTATGAGGCTAAGAAAAAGCTTTTCACCGACCACTGTGAAACTGCTGTTATTAACATTGACGACAGGTACGGTCTGAGACTTTACGAGGAACTGGAAGGAAGCGGAGTTGAACGCATATCCTGTACAATGTGCGGCCAGCCTGCCGATATTTCCGGCAACTCAGTAAAATTTGACGGCGGAGTAACAAAATTCTGGGTAACAGCCGCAAATAAGAATTATCCGTTCAGCCTGCATATGATAGGCTCATACAACGTGCTTAATGCTGTTGAAGCTATTGCCGCCTGTCTGAAGCTCAATCTGG
>JBJESH010000338.1:0-7407 GCA_051882695.1 Oscillospiraceae bacterium
ATCTCCGTCTTCGTGACCACTCTCCCGAGGAGCTTTGCTTCTACTCCAAGGCGACAACTGACTTTGAGTACCTCTTCCCATTTGGCTGGGGCGAGCTTTGGGGCGTTGCGGACAGAACCGATTATGACCTTACACAGCACATCAAAACAAGCGGCAAGTCCCTTGAATATTTCGACCCCGAAACAAATGAGAAGTACGTTCCTTACGTTATCGAGCCGTCTCTCGGCGTAGAAAGACTGTTCCTCTCAATTGTCTGCGAGGCTTACGATGAGGAAACTATCGGCGAGGGCGATGTGCGTACAGTTATGCACCTGCACCCTGCACTTGCACCTATCAAGGCAGCAGTTCTTCCTCTTACAAAGAAGCTGAAGGATCAGGCTATGGAGGTTTACACAATGCTTTCCAAGCATTTCAGCGTTGATTACGATGAGGCAGGTCAGATAGGCAAGCGTTACCGCCGTCAGGATGAGATCGGTACTCCTTTCTGCATTACTTATGATTTCGATACTCTTGAAAAGGACGGTTGCGTGACCGTTCGTGACAGAGATACAATGGAGCAGGAAAGAGTTAAAATTGAGGATCTGGTTGATTATCTCAACAAGAAGCTTGAATATTGATTCCGGCATTTTGACCCGATGCGATCCCAACGGTTGCGTCGGGTCAATTTTATCGGTTAATGTTTAGAATTAATTACCGGCAGGGGCTTGAAAAACACCTGTGAAAAGTATATACTTATGATATAATTATCTTGATTAACAATGTGAATGTGCTGTTGACTCTCTTTTTATGGGTTTGGAGTTTTGACGAATTTGAATTGTTGTGTATGTTTGAGGGGAACTTTTATGGGTGCATGGGGTACAGGATTTTTTCAGAATGATACAGCAGATGACTTAAGGTATTATTACAAAGCCAAACTGAAAAAAGGTAAAAGCGATGAAGAAGCTTTAATGGAAATAATTGAAGAAAGTAAAGATTATATTTATGAAGATGATGACAAGTATGATTTTTGGTTTGGTTTAGCAGATCTTACTTATGATTTGGGACGACTTACTAACGAGGTTAAAGTAGAGGCATTAAAGCTTATTGAATGCGGTGGTGATCTTGAACGTTGGGAAGGTTCAGATCGTAAAAAAAGACAGAAACAGCTTGATAAACTCAAAGAAAAATTGTTGTCTGAACCATTGTCAAGAAAAAACATCCCGATTGTTAAACCATTTGTTTGTCCTTGGAATGTGAATGATGTTTTTGTCTATTGTTTAAATTCAGATGAATATAAAGGTACAGCTTTATATGATAAATATGTTTGTATTCTCGTTGATGAAATAGTAAATCACGATGTGGTTGTTCCAAAACTTGGTGATATGTTACCTGTTGTATATTTGAAATTGTTGGACAAATATCCTAAAACTAATATGGATATTGAGAATGCATCATTCCTTTCCCGATATATAAATTCCAATGAATATCGTTTTATGCTTTGCAGAAAAGGATTTTCAAATTTTAAGAAAAGAGTAGTATATTGGGGACAATTAGATTTTAAACGAGCGGATAATTCAAAATCAAGATACTTCAAAAATATCGATTTCTACGCAGATGTAGGGCTTCACGTGGATCGTTTTGATGAATATGTTTTAAAGAATACAAAAGAAATATTGTGATTTAATCTATCTCCGAATTAACCTTCGGGGGATAAAGAACATAAATATATTTACCAACAGAAAGGAACTTAGATATGAACCTTAAAACCGCACCTATGGGCTGGAACAGCTGGGACTGCTACGGCGCTGCCGTTGATGAGGAAACCGTCAGAAAAAATGCCGAGTTTATGGCAAAGCATCTGAAAAAATACGGATGGGAGTACGTTACCGTTGATATCCAATGGAGTGCGCCCAACGCAAAAAATCACGAGTACGACCCGTTCACCGAGCTTTGCATGGACGAATATTCGCGCCTTATCCCTGCAGAAAACCGCTTCCCGTCGTCGGCTGGCGGAAAGGGTTTTGCTCCTCTTGCGGAGTATGTTCATTCTCTCGGACTGAAATTCGGCATACATATTATGAGGGGTATTCCCAGACAGGCTGTACACAGAAACACAAAAATCAAGGGTACGGACAAGACTGCCCGTCAGATTGCAAAAACTGCAAGCATCTGCGCATGGAATACCGATATGTACGGCGTTGACCCCGACAAGGACGGTGCAAGAGCTTACTATGACAGCATTTTTGAATTGTATGCCTCATGGGGCGTGGATTTTATCAAGTGCGACGACATTGCCCGTGAGCTTCCTCACGAGGAGGCAGAGCTGGTTATGCTCAGCGAGGCGCTGAGAAGCTGCGGAAGAGATATGATATTAAGTCTTTCTCCAGGACCTGCGCTTCTCGAAAAGGCGGAGCTTTACAAGCAGGTATCCAATATGTGGCGTATCACCGACGATTTCTGGGACAAGTGGGAGCTGCTTTACGCTATGTTCGAGCGAGCTGAAAAGTGGTGTACTCACACAGGCGCAGGTCACTGGCCTGATGCGGATATGTTGCCGATAGGACCTATTCTTCAGGACTACGACAAGGCGAACCGCACTAAGTTCACCGAAAACGAGCAGATAACAATGATGACGCTGTGGAGCATTTTCCGTTCGCCGCTTATTATCGGCGGAGAAATGACCGGATTTGACGATTTTACAATGAGTCTGCTTACAAACGAGGATATTCTTGCAATGCACGGAAATGCCCGTCACTCCCATCAGGTATGGAAAAAAGATATAGACGGCGTGGAGCATATTCTCTGGACTGCTGCAAGCGCAGATGGAGGACAGTACATTGCAGTATTCAACACGGGGGAAACAGCAAGCAATATTGAAATTTCTCTTTCCGATGCTGAAATTTACAATAAGGTAATGGGCAAAGAGCTTTGGAGCGGAGAAAGCATTTCTGCGGACGGCGTTCTTGCCGTAAGCCTTGAAAGTCACGGCGCAAAGGCTTTTTACCTTAAATAGTAAAAATGAGAGGCATAGAGTTTTCTGCTCATGCCTCTCATTACATAAATTTAAATTGTGTTTTTAATTATCGGATGTTTCTGTATTTTCGCTTTTTGCATTTTCAATTGACCGGATAAAGCTGTCCGCAGGAGCAGCAGGCTGTTCGGGAACTGCTATCTGTTCTTTCATGCGGAGCGCAAAAACCAATGCGGCAACTCCAACTGCAACGACAATGACTGTTCCTGCAACAGCGTTAGTAATCAGTGCTGAAGCGCCTCCTATTGCTGCAAATATCAAAGCTGAAATGCCTATTCCGGCGAATGTCTTTTTTACGCAGGCACCGCGCATGATAAATACCGCAGCCGCAATGCAGAGCATTGCAAAGCCTGCTGCTGCAATAATTTCTGTAAAGCCGTCAAGTACGGTAAATCCTGTGTAAATCTCTTTCATTGATTTGACCATTTCCTTATCTAAAGCGCCCATTTCAACAAATGAAGCATATTACTTATCAAAATCGCCGCTGTTTATCTGAGCAAAAACGTTATACATTGTGACAAGTCCGATTGCAGTTGTTATCAGATATCCTGCACCAAAGCCTAGACCGCAGGAAACAGCTCCGTTAAAGGTACGGGTCTTTTTCATGCAGGCGCCTATGCAGATACCAATTGCAAGGACTATAAATATGTACAAAACTACGCTGAGGACAGCCGTAAGTGCAGGAGGGATATCAGCTTCTGTCATAATAATATTTCCGGATGAGATCATAACGGACATTGAAATAATTCCGCTGACAATGCTGTAAGCTATCATTGAGATCACATATGCGAGAACGCCTGCCCAGAAGCTTGAAGCTTTGATCTTGTGTGTCGCAAGAAGCACAATTCCGCCGATCAAAGGAACAACGCCAGTAAGAACTATGCCGATAAGTACGGTCATAATGACATTTTGAGTTATCATAAATAAAGCCCCTTTCAAATTATTGTACTAAGACAATATTACAATATGATATTACCACACTTTTTTTAATTCGTCAAGTATTATTTTGTAATTTTTATCAAATTTCAATCAATTATATATTACAAGATACGAAAAGCACATAGCTGCGTTGTTTTACAGCTATTAGGCATAAATAAAAAATTTTTTACCCGTGAAAAAAAACGCCCCTCTGAATTGTATTTATTACAGAGGATAACAATATTTCGGCGCAAACGCCATTGGGGGAAATAAAATGTATTCCGAAAATGCTGTCAGCTACGGAACTGACGGTTATATTCAGTATGTTTTAGATACATATTCTCAGACCATTATAAGGCTCTGCTATACATATGTACACAACATCTGCGACGCTGAGGATATTGCTCAGGATGTTATGGTCACGCTTCTTAAACGGGGCAAGCCTTTTGACAGTCCCGAGCATGAAAAAGCGTGGCTGCTGAGAACGGCTATCAACAAAAGCAAGAACCATCTTAAATCCGGATGGATAAAGCGCACCGTTCCGCTGAATGAAACCGATAATTCCGAAATTGATAATTCTATGGATGAGAAAAATCAGGTGATGGAGGCAGTGCTGTCGCTTCCGGAAAAATACCGTACAGTTATTCACCTGTTTTATTATAACGGATATTCCATAAAGGAAATTGCAGAAATAGTGGGCAAAAAGCCTGCGACCGTAGGTACTCTTCTTGCAAGAGGACGGGGCTTACTCAAAGAAATGATGATAGGAGGTTTTGATGAGGATGAGCAAGTCGATCAAGGATTATAAAGACGCTATGGACAGCATCAAAATTTCCGACAGCTTTTATAGAAGAACCGAGAGCCTTCTTACCGAATTGCCCGAAGTAAAAATCGAGAAAAAGCCTGTGCTTTCAAGCAGACGTATCACAGCCTTTATTTCAGCTGCGGCAGCTTGTATGATGCTCGTTTTTGGAATGCGTTTTGTTATCGAAAGACGTAATCAGGAAATTGCAACGGTAACTGGCATTACAGAAATTACCATTGAAACCAACGAGGAAACATCTATGCCTCTTGTTGACTCGTTTGAGGAGGACGCTCTGGTGAATGACGCAGGCGTGATAGTAGGAGATATGCCACCAATTCCCGAAGAAGAAAGTATAGAATATGATGAAGCTGAAGAAGAAATTGATGAAGCGGCTCCGGTTGCTCAGGAAAATCCGTCTGTCGCTCAGGCTTCTGATGATTCAAAAAAAGAAACACAGTCTGTTGATTCAACAACTCCTGCGGTTACTGCGACAACACAGACGGGGACTTCTGAAAGTCATAGAAAAGAAAATGAAGTTCCGCTGCTCAGCGATGTGAATTTTGACTATGTAACGGTTGAGATCACGCCGTATTTTAACATGGGCAATATAAAGTCAGGTGAAAATCCCGTCAAAAAGAACGGCAGTGACTGCAAGGACATTATTGAATATATTTCCAGCATCACTCAGACTTCGCATGAGATAGGCAACTATTCGTTCAAATCAATTTTTTCAATTCAGATAGCAGACGAAGATATCGGACTGACATTTTACAGTATTTACGTTACTGACCTTAATACTATCGTAATTACAAGGCATGATGATATTAACGGTCAGGAGCGCTTTACATACGGCGTAAACGCTGAGGATTATGAAAATCTTAAACACCTGCTTTTCCTGCAATTCGGTTCTGAAGAGGATTACGAGCTGTTTAAAAATCTTATCAGCGGCAAATAATTTTTGCTTATAGTGCCGTCCCCCAGCGGCATTATTACAATACTTCTAAAATTTTCCCCCAAAGAAACGCACTGTTCGGTACAAAGCTTTTGCTCGTATCGGACAGTGCGTTATTTGTGTTATATTAATCTTTGCACTTTGATCGGGGATTTGTATTATCCCTTTACTGCGCCTGCAATTACTCCTTCAATAATATACCGCTGACAGAAAAGGTAGAAAATTATTATCGGTAAGATCGCAAGCACCAGCATTGCCATGAATCCGCCCCAGTTTACTGCGCCGTATGCACCCTGCATTGCAATTTGTATCGCAACGGGAAGAGTTTTATTGCTTGTACCAAGGATAAGGTACGGCAGAAGATAGTCGTTCCATATCCACATGGCGTTCAGTATGGTGACTGTTATTGCCGTGGGTTTCAGTATGGGGAATACTATCATGAAAAAAATCTGTACGGGATTGCAGCCGTCGATTTGAGCCGCTTCTTCAAGCTCTCTCGGTATGCCCTTGATAAAACCGCTGAGCATGAATACCGACAGTCCTGCGCCGAAGCCGAGGTAAACAAAGATTATTCCTACAGGATTGTTAAAGCGTATTTTTGTTACCACAAAGGTCATGGTGTACATAACCATCTGAAAAGGTACTATCATGCTGAAAAGGAATGTTCCATAAATAGCTTTTGTCACAGCACTTTTCACCCGGACGAGATACCATGCCGTCATTGCGGAAAGAAGCGCAAGCACCAGTACGGACAATACTGTTATAAAAAGAGAGCGTCCGAATGCAGCGATTATTCCGGCGCTTTTTATGCCGGTAACGTAATTGTCAAAGCCTGCAAATGTTTCACGGTTCGGAAGCTTAAATGGACTTCCCATAATGCTGAACTTTGTTTTGAACGAGTTGATGAATACTATAAATATCGGGAACAGAAACATTGCCGAAAGTATTATCATTAAAACGAACAGAGCTGCGTTTGAGGTGCGCTTTTTGCTCATCAGCTTTCGACCTCCTTGCTGCCTGTTATTTTAAGCTGTGCAAATGCGATAAGCGCTACAATAAGAAAGAATATTACCGCCTTTGCCTGACCTACTCCCTGCCAGCCGGCTCTGCCGTAAAAGGTGTTGTATATATCAAGAGCAAGCATTGCCGTTTTTCTTGCGGGAGCGCCTGCGGTAAGGGCAAGGTTCTGGTCGAACAGTTTGAACGAGTTTGTCAGAGTAAGAAAGGTACAGATGGTTATCGACGGCATGAGCATCGGTATCGTAACATTTTTCATTGTCTGAAGCTTTGTTGCGCCGTCTATTTCAGCTGCTTCGTGCAGGTCACGGGGAATGTTCTGCAAGCCTGCGATATAAATTACCATCATATATCCGATAAGCTGCCAGTTGGTGAGCACCACAAGTCCCCAGAATCCGTATTTTGCGTCGTAGCTTATATCTACTCCGAAATAGCTCAGTATGCCGTTGATGATAAGGTTCCAGATATATCCCAGAACAATTCCGCCTATAAGATTGGGCATAAAGAAAATCGTTCGGAAAATGTTTTTTCCCCTTACAGCGCCGGTCAGTGCCATTGCAAGCAGAAATGCAAACACATTTACAGTAATTACGGAAACTACCGTAAACAACGCCGTGAACCTAAGCGCATTGAGAAAATCGCTGTTGCTGAAAGCCTTGATATAATTTTCAAAACCTACCCATTCTGCATTTGAAACCGTGGTGA
>JBJESH010000339.1:0-1838 GCA_051882695.1 Oscillospiraceae bacterium
CTCCCATAAGATCGGGAGAGCTTGTGACAATGGCTTTCGATAGCCTCGGCTGGAAGAAATCCACCGTTTATACTGTGGTTAAAAAGCTTGTAAATAAGGGCATTATCAAAAGCGAAAATGCTGTCATAACGCCGCTCTGCACTCGTGATGAGATAATGAAGGAAAAATCCGAAAGCCTTATAACAAAAGGCTATGGTGGCTCTCTGCCTATGTTCCTGACAGCTTTTTTGCAGAAGGAAAAGCTCACAAAAGCCGAAGCGGAGGAACTAAAAAAGCTCATAGACAACTACACGGAGGAATAAGAAATGACAGACCTTTTCAGAACCATACTTAACATGAGCATAACGGGCGTTTACATTGCCGCTGCCATAATCATACTGCGGCTGTTTATGAAAAAGCTGCCGAAAAAGTATTCATATCTGCTGTGGGCAATACTTGGAATACGTCTGCTTTGTCCGTTCTCGTTTTCGTCGGCGGTGAGTGTTTTCAATGTGCTTGTTCCCGAAAAGCCTGAAATATCATCGGGACAGATGGAATATATCCCACAGGACATTGAGTATTCATATGAACCGAAGATAACTGTGTCCGTACCTCAGGTTAATAATACGGTCAATAACTATCTGCCGCCTGCAGAGCCGAACAACAGTGTAAATCCCATGCAGATAGTAATGAGCATATGTACGATAGTCTGGCTTGTGGGAATGGCGACAATGGTCATATATACCGTCCTGTCGTATATTTCCGTCAGAAGACGGGTAAAAAGCGCAAAGGAGCAGAACGGCATTTTTATCTGTGACAATATTGAATCACCCTTTGTTTTCGGTATCATAAAGCCACGCATTTATCTCCCCGAAAATGTTTCCGAAGAGGATATGCGGTTTATAATTGCCCATGAGCAGGCACATATCCGCCGGGGAGATCACATTGTAAAGCTTATCGCAATGGCGGCGCTGTGCATTCACTGGTTCAATCCAATAGTGTGGATTTCTTATCGGCTTATGACAAAGGATATGGAGCTTTCCTGCGATGAAAAGGCTCTGGGCACATTTGACGATGACGTAAAAAAAGCCTATGCCAACGCACTTCTGAACATCTCCATGCGGCAGAATAAACTTACGCTGGGTGGAGTTCTGAGCTTTGGTGAGAGCGACATAAAGAGCCGTATCAAGGGTGTTCTCGGTGCGAAAAAGCCGAAAGTAATAGTTACAATTATTGCAGTCATTGCTGTGATAATTGCAGCTGTTTGTCTGCTTACAAATGCAGAGAAAGATGATTTTAAGGGAAAATCATACACATTTGTATCTCCTGCAACAGACCTTGAAACTGCGCTTAACTTTGAAAATGTTGTCGGAGATGATCCGCTTTGTATGAATATTAAGATACCATATGATGCAAAGCAGGAGGCAAACTATGTCAGATTTTCCCATAGTACAGTTATGAAGATTTCTCCCTTTGTGAAATCTCCCGTTGATATGGATACTGTTGATGCTGCTCTTATGAGCAGAATAAACAATGCGGGTATGGGACATTCCTGCACTATGACCGAACATATTACCGAAGAAAATACTATTTGTCATGAATACAGTTCGACAGATGATCCCAAAACAAGATTGATTTGCTTTATTGCAGATTATAAGCCAAATGATTATTACAATATCATTCTTTTTGTAACAACCGATGATGAGTTTACCTATGAGAGGGCGGAAAAAATAGTATCAACTGCACAGTTTATGCTGTATTATGATTTTTCTGAAGAGACCGATACGGAAATATTTACTGAAACCCAGCCTGCCGAAAGCAATGAAACATTAACGGAAAATTCCGAGAGCGCATTTCAA
>JBJESH010000340.1:0-1829 GCA_051882695.1 Oscillospiraceae bacterium
TGACCTTCCTGCCTATTGAGGAAATTGAGGCTATGTCCGACTGGGAGGGCAGTCAGCTTAACAAGGCGAAGGAAATCCTTGCATACGAGCTTACAAAGCTTGTTCACGGTGAGGAAGAGGCTAACAAGGCGCAGGAGGGCGCAAAGGCTCTCTTCGGCGGCGGAGGAAACACCGAGAATATGCCTGCAACGGAAATTCCTGCGGCTGAAATTCCCGATGACGGCATAAACATTCTTGACCTGCTTGTGAAAACGGGTCTTGCTCCCTCAAAGAGCGAGGCAAGACGTCTTGTTCAGCAGGGTGGTGTTGCCGTTGACGACAACAAGGTAACAGACCCCAATGCTCTTATCAAGATCGATACCGAGGTCATCATCAAGAAGGGCAAAAAGGTTTTCCACAAGGCTGTAAAGAATTAAGCTGTAATAAAAAATCGTTGCCGGCTCATGGGTCGGCAGCGATTTTATGTCGTTGAAAAATAATTTAGTTTTTTTGCAAAAAAGACTTGACAAATGTAAAAAAAACTGTTATACTTATTAAGTCGTTTGAACAGCGGCATAAAATATGGAGAAGTCGCCTAGCCCGGTTTATGGCGCACGACTGGAACTCGTGTATGGGTTAATAGCTCATCGAGGGTTCGAATCCCTCCTTCTCCGCCAAGAAAACCCGTAAACATTATGTTTGCGGGTTTTTGTTTTATAATAAAAGCTTGCGGCAAAATTAATAAAAACACTGTTTGTATCATTTTTGTATCATTTTTCGTTATATGGACAGGATAATACTGTATATACAAATAGATCCCAATATAGATAACAACATGTTTTTTGTAAAAAACGGAGCAGATCTACATGACCTGCTCCGTTATTTTTTATTTAGAGAAAAAAATGTTGTCGATTATGTTGGCACTTTCTTTGCGCTTTGTGATGGAATCAGCATAAATATCACCCGTGATGCTTATGGAGGAGTGACCAAGGTTTTGGGAAATGACTTTCAGCGGTACGTCGGAATCCAGCATGGCTGTAGCATAACTGTGGCGTAAATCGTGAAATCTTATACTAGGCAGGTCAAGTTCCTTAATGATATGCTTGAAAGCATGGTAAAGTGTTTGGGGACTAAGTATCTCTCCGTTGTCATTGCAGCAGATAAGATCATTATCACAGTAATCCCTGACAGAATTACGTCTTTTTTCTGCCTCTGCCTTACGAAAGCGTATCATTTTTTCAATAGAGACGGGAAGATACAACAACCTATCACTATTTTCTGTTTTAAGTTCCTTAAGACCGTAGTAGTTTTTATATTCGTTGCTTGTCCTGTCCCTGACTATCAGGAAAAAGTGACTTCCATCCGAATTTGAGCAATAACGAATATATCACTATAACCCAAATTATGTATAAATGCATTAATATCAAGATGGAAATTCGTAAAAAATTTGATAGTTTATATTCTTCGGGAGAAATTAGCTTAGACGAATTAAAACAATATATCATAGATAATTATAATTATTATTTTCCTTCTAAAAATCAAGCAAAAATCACAGCAAAAAAATGGTCGACGTTTAAAACCAGTACTGATAATTCTTACATAGCTAGTATAACTTACTATATTCATGTGGTAAAACGATTTCGCTCTTATATTTTTGAAGATCAAAATGTATATCGTTATTTAGAGGATCAATATTACAAAAAATTCCCTTTTAATAGAGCATATTATAATTGTATAATGGATTCCTTTTATTCAGAAGATGAACTTCGTTTGATTTTTGAATCCTATACAGAAGCATTATCTATTGAAAATAACGCATCAAACTATTTATCATTTATGAACGACAGCAG
>JBJESH010000341.1:0-1828 GCA_051882695.1 Oscillospiraceae bacterium
GCTCGCCGCTTAATAAATAATTAACCAATATATATATATTCTTACTTGAAAAGTTTGCCTGTTTAGTATATAATAAAATAATAATACCCTTTGAAAGAGGTGAACACCGTGTTTTACTGCTGCGGTATTACCGATACCGGCAATGTTCGTGACCATAATGAGGACGCTTTTTTGATAAACCGCATTGTTATGTCCTCTGCCGAAATGGAAAGTAATGTTTCTGCTCCTATGGTTGCTGCGGTTGCGGACGGAGTCGGCGGTGAGGCTTCCGGCGAGGTCGCTTCAAAGCTTGCTCTTGAACTGCTTTCCGACCTGAAACCTACCGAAAAAACAGATTATGCTAAAAAAATAATGTCCATTCATCGGGCTTTACAGCGGTACGGAATACTTCATAAAACCGAAAATATGCAGACTACTCTTTGCGCTCTTGCTGCTGAAGACGGCGGCAGGGCTGTTATGATAAATGTAGGCGATTCCAGAATGTATCGTTTCCGCGGCGGAAAGATAAAGCAGCTTTCCAGAGATCAGTCGCTGGT
The DNA here is from genome assembly GCA_051882695.1 of Oscillospiraceae bacterium. Classification (GTDB taxonomy): domain Bacteria; phylum Bacillota; class Clostridia; order Oscillospirales; family Ruminococcaceae; genus RGIG8773. The sequence goes on from JBJESH010000341.1 coordinate 537, forward strand.
TCAGGTGCTCTATGAGCAGGGTCATATTACTTTGGAGGAGCGCCGCCATCATGCTCAGAAAAATGTGATTTTTCCGGTTCTGGGAAGCCTTTCGGAAGATCCGAAGCCTCAGATATCGGAAATTGAAGGCGGTCTTCTTCACGGTGATGTAATAATAATTTGCAGCGACGGACTTTCGGATAACCTTACAAACGGTGAGTTTGAGGATATTCTTGCTCAGCCAAAAAAGCTTCCCAAGCGGCTTGCTGACCTGATAAAACGTGCTCTGGACAACGGAAGCCGTGATAATTTGACTGTTGTTGCCGTTACCTGCTTTTCGGATAACTGATAGATAAATTGTAAAAATTTCCTCAAAACCTGTTGTAATTTTTTTATTTATGTGGTATACTATTTGTTGTAAGCATTACGTTACTTTACAGATAATTAAGGAGCTGATTTAAATGAAAGCATTTGGTGCTATTCTTCTTGCAATTACTTCCGCTGCCGCAGGTGCTGCTGCCGCTGCTTATGCTATGAAAAAGCGTGAGGAAATTGAACAGTTTGATTATGACTTTGATGATGATGACGAGGTTTATTTTGATGACTGCGACTGCGATTGTGACTGCTGTTCCGAGGATGCCGGCTCTGATGATATTGATGAGCTGAACAGTCTTGACGCTGATCCTGCCGAGGCTGCTGCTGAAGCTGCTGAGACAGGCGAGGATTTCTGATTTAACGGAAATTTAGTTGTCAAATCAAATATTTACAGTATTAAAAAGGGTATCGGACTTGATTTTGTCCGGTACCCTTATTTTGTTGAAATTTTTACTTTTACGGATTGGTAATGTTAATATAATGCTTAATTCGTAATTCATAATGCGGAATTATTGTGTTAAATTATAGTTTAGCGGCATATAAAATTAATTTTTGTAGGGGACGGGTTTCCCGTCCCGAAAATCAACACAAAATACCTGTAAACCACGGGCGGCGAAACGCCGCCCCTACAATAGTTTTAACGTTAACGAGCGCAAATTATAGTTTAGCGCTCTATCCTTCTGTGCTTTTCAGCGAAGCGACTCAAAAAGTTTCGTCCACCTTTTCAAAGGTGGCAGGGTTCTTAGGGGCAGCGCCCCTAAGTCGCGCTCCGCAGAGCGCGAAACTCCTGCTTGCGCCCCGTGGGCGCGCCTGAGAAGCGCTCTGCAAGGTTGAATTTTGCGGCGGCTCCGCTTGCGGAGCTTTTAGCCGCAAAAGAAGGACGCTCTGCAAGAGAGAGACTCTCTAACAACGGCGCAAGCCGTTGCAATTCTATCATG
>JBJESH010000342.1:0-1828 GCA_051882695.1 Oscillospiraceae bacterium
TGCTGGGGATTTATTGTAGGCAGCATCAACACTATGATATCCGCATATTTCTATTTGACAAAGCGTTCGGGACAGGCTATCGCACTCAACATAATACGCAGTCTTGTTATGAATACGCTTATTATTACACTTCTCCCCAAGCTTTACGGAAACGGGATCGTATGGCACACCTTTGGAATTTATGAGGCACTTGTGCTTATTATAGCAATAACTCTCAAGAAAACTTCGGAGATCAACGGAGTAGATTATAAATAAACGGAGGATAAAAAATCATATGAAACAAAACGAAAGCTTTACAGAGGGACGGATATTTTCGCCGCTGATACGGTTCGCCCTGCCTGTGCTTTTTGCGCTGTTTTTACAGACAATGTACGGCGCAGTTGACCTGCTGATAGTGGGACAGTTCGGCGGAGAGCTTGCAGATGTGTATGTATCTGCGGTATCAACGGGAAGTCAGCTTATGCAGGCGATAACCGTAGTAATAACGGGTCTTGCAATGGGACTGACTGTTTTCGTGGGGAAAGAAATCGGCGCAGGTCAGCATGAAAAGGCAGGAAAAATTATCGGAAGCGGCATTTTCCTGTTTGGCGTTATAGCTGTGGGAATTGCGGTAATAATGGTCTGCACTTCTCCGCTGCTTTCCAAAACAATGCACGCTCCCGAGGAAGCCTTTGACCAGACAGTTTCCTACATAAGGATATGCTCGGCAGGAGCGGTATTTATCGTAGCATATAATCTGGTGGGCAGTATTTTCAGAGGTATAGGCGATTCAAAAATGCCGCTCATAACCGTTGCTATCGCCTGTGTACTGAATATTGCAGGAGATATGCTGATGGTGGCAGTCTTTCATATGGGTGCATCGGGAGCCGCTGTTGCAACGGTATTTGCACAGGCGGTCAGCGTGTTTATCTCACTTCTGATAATCCGCAGACGCACTCTGCCCTTTGTTCTGTCGATAAAGGATATAAAGCCGCAAAAGGTCTTTATCAAGGAAATGTTGCGGCTTGGAATACCCATTGCACTCCAGGACCTGCTTGTGAATATCAGCTTTCTTGTAATAATTGCAATAGTAAATTCTCTGGGACTGACCGCTTCGGCAGGAGTGGGTGTTGCCGAAAAGCTGTGCGGATTTTTAATGCTTGTCCCCTCGGCATTTATGCAGTCGATGTCTGCCTTTGTGGCGCAGAATATGGGTGCAAAGAAGCCCGAACGTGCAAGAAAGGCTCTGCTTTGCGGCATTGCTTCCTCTTTAGTTGCAAGCGTGATAATGGCTTACTTTACCTTTTTTCACGGCGATTTGTTGGCAGGAATATTTGCAAAGGACAGAGAGGTAATACTTGCGGCTGCGGATTATCTCAAAGCCTACGCTCTGGACTGTCTGCTCACATCATTTTTGTTCTGTTTTATCGGATATTTCAACGGCTGCGGCAGCACAACATTCGTTATGCTTCAAGGAATTATCGGAGCATTTGGCGTAAGACTTCCCGTATCCTGGCTTATGAGCAGACGAGCCGAAGTATCGCTGTTTCACATAGGTCTTGCAACGCCGGCTTCTTCTCTTGTGCAGATCATTCTGTGCGGTGTTTATTTCCTGATACTTCTGCGAAAGCAAAAGTCGGCTGATTAATACAACAAGCAAAGGACTTGCCCCGATTAACGGTGACAAGTCCTTTGTTTGTTTTTTACCTCGTAAATTTTGCGATACGTTCTGACTGTCTGTCGAATATCCTTATCGTAAGAGCGTTATACAGCCATTTACAAGCTTTAAAACTTGGTGGAGCATAGGGGAATCGAACCCCTGACCCCCACACTGCCAGAGAGTAAATGA
>JBJESH010000343.1:0-1825 GCA_051882695.1 Oscillospiraceae bacterium
ATAATCACTGCCACGATAAAAATATCTAAAATATCGATGAGAGTGACCGATATGGAGGCTTTTTCCCTGCCGATGAACTTAAAAAACTCCGTCATATTGGCGCAATGCTTCAGGGGCATCCCGATATGAAAGGAACTCCCGGTGTTGATATGAGTACGGGTTCGCTTGGACAAGGCATTTCCGCTGCCTGCGGTATGGCTCTTGGAGGAAAGCTTTCCTGTGCAAATTATAAGGTATATGCAATTCTTGGTGATGGCGAGATTGAAGAAGGTCAGGTTTGGGAAGCTGCAATGTTTGCTGCTCACAACAAGCTTGATAATCTTGTTGCAATCGTCGACAACAACGGTCTCCAGATCGACGGCAAGATTACTGATGTATGTTCTCCCATGCCTATAACCGACAAGTTTGAGGCTTTCGGATGGCACGTTATAACAATGAATGCTCACGATTTTGACGATATCGAGCGTGCTTTCGATGAAGCTGAAAAAATCAACGGCAAGCCTGTTGCAATTATTCAGACAAGTACAAAGGGCAAGGGCGTTTCATTTATGGAAAATCAGGTCGGCTGGCATGGCTCAGCTCCGAATACAGAGCAGTACGAGCAGGCAATGAGCGAACTTAACGCACAGCTTAAAGCTTTAGAAGCTTAATTCGGAAATAATTTAATGGAAGTTTTGTTATCCGATTTGTCAATCGGAATTTTGCACAACCGAACTTTGTTCAGTTTAAAACCGTACAAAACATCGTATAGAGAGGAGGACACATATTTCCTATCGGGAATATGGTCAATAATATGGCAGATGTAATTAAAAAAGCAACCAGAGAAAGCTACGGCGAGGCTCTTGCAGAACTTGCGGATAAATATGAAGATTTAGTTGTTCTTGACGCTGACCTTGCGGCAGCTACAAAGACAGGCATTTTCAAGAAAAAGTGTCCCGAGAGATTTATCGACTGCGGTATCGCAGAAGCAAATATGATGGGCGTTGCGGCAGGTCTTGCAACAACGGGCAAAAAAGTTTTTGCAAGCTCTTTTGCTATGTTTGCAGCTGGCAGAGCATACGAGATTGTTCGTAACTCTATTGGATATCCGCATATCAACGTAAAGATCGGAGCAACTCACGCAGGTATTTCCGTAGGTGAGGATGGCGCTACACATCAGTGCAATGAGGATATTGCTCTTATGAGAACAATTCCGGGTATGACCATCATTAACCCTGCCGACGACGTTGAAGCAAGAGCAGCAGTTGAAGCTGCAATCAACATTGACGGTCCCGTATATCTCCGTTTCGGACGTCTTGCAGTTCCCGTTTTCAACGATAAGGACACATACAAGTTTGAAGTAGGCAAAGGCGTTCAGCTCAAAGACGGTAAGGACGCAACAATTGTTGCAACAGGTCTTATGGTAAATGAGGCTCGTATGGCTACCGAAACTCTTGAAGCAGAGGGAATTTCTGTTCGTGTGATAAATATTCACACAATCAAGCCCCTTGACAAGGAAATTATCTGCAAGGCAGCAAAAGAAACAGGCGTTATCGTAACTGCCGAGGAACACAGCGTTATCGGCGGACTCGGCTCTGCTGTTGCCGAAGCTGTAACAGAATGCTGCCCTGTACCTGTTGTCAAGGTAGGCGTAAACGACGTTTTCGGACATTCGGGTCCTGCAGTTGACCTTCTCAAGGAATTCGGTCTTTCCGCCGAAAATATTGTTGAAAAGGTTAAGTATGCACTTACATTAAAGAAATAATTCGGCATACAATAATATTAATTATCACAAAGCTGCTTTTGATAAGCGGCTTTGTTTTTTGCAATAATTGACTTTTAATGG
>JBJESH010000344.1:0-1822 GCA_051882695.1 Oscillospiraceae bacterium
TGTGTCCCGTTTCAAACTCGTCATAATCCTCAGCCCAATCCATTATCTGACCGTACTTCCCGATTTCAGGTCTGGGCAGTCTGTCGCGGAGAGATTTGATTTTTGCGACAAATTCTCCGTCGTCGTCAGACTTGACGGATTCGTCAAGCTCTGCGGAGCTGTTTATTACCGCCGTGAAAAGCTCGTGAAGTATCTGACTGTCCATGGACGGTCCCTGACAAACTGTGCCTTTTGCGCCGTCTTTGGTTATGTATGTATTTTCCGGCGATACCGACGGGCTTGTTATGACTCTGCCATTATTGTCCTCGATAAGATAGTCAATGAAAAATTCCGCTGCTTCACGGAGGGTATCATACTTTTCTGCAAGAAAATCTTTGTCACCGGTAAAGAGATAATGCTCGTAAATATGGGTGCAGAGCCATGCCATACCCATAGGCCAGAGCGTGCCGGGAAGCCACTTGTCCTGCGGTGCGGTATCTCCCCATATATCGGTATTGTGGTGGCAGACCGTTCCTCTGCACCTGTACATCTCCCGTGCGGTAACTCTGCCGTTTTCGCGCATACGCTCGATATGGTCGAACAGCGGGGTGTGGCATTCGCTGAGGTTCTGCATTTCTGCGCCCCAATAATTCATTTCGGTATTTATGTTTATGGTGTATTTGCCGCCCCATGCAGGCCACATATCCTTGTTCCATATGCCTTGCAGGTTCAGAGGAAGAGTACCCTCTCTGCTGCCTGAAATCATAAGGTAACGTGAGAAGTTGAAGTACATTTCGATAAGCTTGTTATCGTTTGCGCCCTCTTTTATCTTACTCAGTCGTTCATCGGTGGGCAGAGCTGAATTTCCTCCGCTGTTATCGCATAGGCTGATCTCACAACGGTTATAAAGTGACTGATAATCCTTGATATGCCTTGCCATAAGGTTTGTAATTTCCCTGCGAAGTGCTGCTTTAGCCTGACTTACCGCAAGCTTTTCGTAATCTCCCGTGCGGTAGGCTGTCTGGCAGGAAATCGTTACAACAGCGGCATCGGCATTTTCAACTCTTATACGGTTTGCGTCGGTGTAAGCTGTCCCACCCTTAGCTGTGCAGGAAATTGCAGCTGCATATGGGATACCGTCGGACATGGTAAAAAGCAGGGTAGTGCTGTCGTAAGCTTCGTTTTTATCGTAATCATCGTCCTTGCCGTCTATAACCGAAACAAAGCTTATCTTACCCTTTTCACTTGCGGTAAAATAAATTACCATTGCTTCATCGGGGTGGGAAACAAAAATCTCTCTTGTATACTTCACTCCGCCGCTTATCCACTCGGTTCTGCATATTGCAGTTTCAAGGTCAAGGCTGCGCTTATATTCGCTGTAATTGTCAGTACCGTCCTGCCAGATGTGGAAATCGCCCAAAGGCTGATAGTGCCGCTGATTTTCGTTAGTGCCGTAAAAAGCGTCGCAGCAGAGGTTTTCAGCCTCGGTTGTTTTTCCCTCACGGATAAGTGAACGGATCTTTTCAAGATTATCGAAAGCCTTGGGATTATTTCTTTTTCTGAAGCCGCCCGACCAGATAGAATCCTCATTAAGCTGAATAAGCTCGTCGGCAGGCTTGCCGAAGATCATGCCGCCTATTCGTCCGTTGCCCACGGGAAGAGCTTCGTCCCAGTTGGCGGCAGGTTTTTTGTACCAAAGCAGATTTGAAAGTTTATCCATTTTATTTTCCCCGTTTCAAAGAAAGTTGTTGTAACAAGTATAACATATTGTGCAGGCAAAAACAAGGGAAATAATACTAAAAACCAATTAAACTGTAGACAAAAAATCTTCGCATAATCCATA
>JBJESH010000345.1:0-7264 GCA_051882695.1 Oscillospiraceae bacterium
ATATGGGTTTTGCGCAGATTTTTTGTCTACAGTTTAATTGGTTTTTAGTATCAAAACAGCCCTATCGTTTCGCCTGCCACCTTTATGAAAAAAATTGAAAGCACAAAAATTATCATAGGCTTTACCACAGCAGCGCCCTTTTCAGAGAAGAATTTTGTACCGAGATATGCCCCTCCAATATTGAATAAGCCCGCAGTAATACCAAGAACAAAAAGAGTCTTTCCACTGAAAAGATATGTTGTAAGAGCAGCGATATTAGTACAAAGGTTGATCACCTTTGTTGTGCCTGCAGCATCATTTAACCTATAGTGAGCCGCACCGACAAGCAGAGTCATAAGAAGCGTTCCTGTGCCGGGGCCATAAAATCCATCGTACATTCCTATAGGGAACGCTATCATCATCGTTATAAGTATTGTCTTTTCAGCAGAATATTCGTCCCCTGAATTGTCAGAAAGCCGCTTGCTTTTTAGTACATATACTGCCATTAACGGAAGAAGCACGATCATAGCGATGCGTATAAAGCTATCAGTCAGATGTAATGCAAGAGTTGCCCCAAGCCATGAACCAACAAGAGCCAGTATCGCTGCCGGAACAGTTTTTTTAGCTTTTATATAGCCCATCCTGCCATACCGGACGGTAGCAAGAGTTGTTCCCATTGCAGAACTGATTTTATTTGTAGCAATAGCGTTTATCGGCGGTATTCCGGAAATAAGATATGCAGGAAGTGAAATAAATCCGCCTCCTCCGGCTATTGCATCGACAAAGCCCGCAAGTCCTACAAGCGGACATACAATCAGAAAAACAGTAATGTTAAGTTCAACCATGTGCATGATCTTCGCTATCTTTCAGCATAGCCTTTATTTCTGTCAATAGTGTTTATCAGCGGCTTTCCGTTAATAAAACGTGATATATTCTCAGCACAGATTACGGCTATTTTACGCTCAACCTCCGGATAATGTCCGAAAGACGGTCCGGATATATGGGGCGTAATAATAACATTCTCCATATCCCAAAGGGGTGAATTTTCCGAAAGCGGCTCCTTTTCAAACACATCAAGAACAGCTCCGAACAGCTTTCCTGTTTCGAGAGCATTAATAAGTGCGGCTTCATCGATCAGCGAGCCTCTTCCAACATTTACGAGAATAGCTCCCTGCTTCATTTGCGAAATTCTGACTGCGGACATCATACCACGAGTTTTTTCAGTATGGGGCAGACAGCAGATCACAATATCGGCGTCAGGAAGCAGTTTGTCAAGTGCATCAATTCCAAAAACGCAGTCGAAGTATTCCGTTTTCTTCGGTTCGCGTCTTATCCCGGTTATCTTCATTCCAAATGAACCAAGCCTGCATGCAGCAGCACTGCCTATATCTCCGCAGCCGAGAATCAGAGCTTTTTTCCCGAAAATCAGCCTTTCGTTCCTCTCGTCCTGCCAGATATGCTTACGCTGATTGTCACGATAGCGAAAAAGTCCACGATAAAGCGCCAGAATTCCGGCCGCAATATACTCGGATATCACCACACCAAAAGCACCTGTGACATTTGAAATAGTGACATTTTCAGGGATTTTCCCTGAAATCAGCTTTTCCACGCCTGCATTTGTGGATTGAAGCAGTCTTAATTGGGTAAAATCTGTAGTTTCTGCAGGCTGACCGACAATTATTTCCGCGTCGGTTACCTCCGCACCTCCAATGAATACCTCGCAGTCCTTTGCTGCACTTTTTATCAGTTCTGCGTTATCTGCCGAAAATGGCGCATTGATCCAAACTTTCATAAGTACCTCAATAAACGAAAGGGATACATTACCGTATCCCTCCAAAATAAATTTTAAGCTGCTGCCGTCACAGCAACATGCTTTTTCGGTATCTGCATACGGCGTACTATACACGAAAGCGTAAAGTTTATTGCAAAGTAAATTACACACGCAAGTCCGCACAGTACAAATACATCTGAAACATTCTGTGTTGTGAAACCTGTATATCGCGGTGAGATCTGTATGAGCTGAAACGTTTTTCCCATAAGCTCAGCTATTGCGATATTAGCAATATACGATGTATCCTTGACAGTGGTTATAACCTGGCTCAACAAAGTAGGAACAATGTTTCTGAATGTCTGCGGCAGGACAATGAGTACAAGTGCCTGAACAAAATTAAAGCCCTGAGAATACGCAGCTTCAAACTGACCCTTGGGGATAGAGTTAAGACCGCCGCGCACTATCTCGGCAATTACCGACGAAGTAAACAGCACAAGAGCTGCGATTGCTTTAAACAGCACAGCCATTTCCGTTCTCGAAAGTCCCAAAGCCTTAGTAAAATCAGCGGAAAACTCGATGGACGGAAAGAAAACAAGTCCTATAAACATCCATAACATGAGAGGAGTATTTCTGAAGACCTCAATATATGCAGTAGCAATGTACCTGAAAATATTAAGCCAACCCTTTGTGCAATAATTTCTTGCCAGAGCCAGAACCGTTCCGACAAATATACCGAGAACTACCGCACAGAAAGCAATACCCAGAGTAAAGCCAACGCCTTTCAGAATATACTGGAGAACGCTTCCGTTGCTTATCATTTTAAGACTGCCCATAAACTCATCCATCAGTTCTCATCTCCTTGTCCGCATATTATCATATCAAGCTCCGAGTCGGTTATATCATCCGCCTTTTTCCGAACAACAACAGGAGTCACATCTCTTGCCTTAAGCTTTTTCTCCCAGTGGGATGCGATCATCGAAAGCGGGAAGCATATTATAAAGAAGATCACTCCTCCGATAATATATCCCTGACCTGCCGCAGAGCCTGTTCCTTCGCCTACTGCAAACGCATTTGTACGCGATATAAGGTCAACTGCACCGCCTGCAAGGAACATGCAGGATGTGTTTTTTATAAGATTAACAACCTGATTAACCATAGGAGGAAGAATTATTTTTATTGTCTGCGGAAGAACAATATAAGCCATTGCTGCGATCTGACCGAAGCCCTGCGAATAAGCTGCTTCGGACTGTCCCTTTGGTACGGACTGAATTCCCGTGCGGATAACCTCCGAGATATATGCCCCATGATATACACCAAGTGCGATAATTCCGCAAATAAGCGCCGAAAATCCCTTTACGCCGGCAAAAGTCACAGCATAGAATAAGAACAGCGCCTGAAGCATGACCGGTGTGTTCTGGATAACTTCAACATATATCCTTGAAATAGCACGAAGAGGTTTAACCTGGCTGGTAGCCATAAGTCCGACTACAATTCCGATAGTCATAGCAAGCATCAGACCAAAAAACGCCATAAGTAGCGTCGAAATAGTACCGTCTATGAATGTCTGCCGGTGCGTCCAGACTATCCCCCATTTTCCCGCGTCAAACATAAATATCCTGCCTCTCTTGAAGAATGGCGGCAACTTTCTTTGCTGCCGCCATTTTCGTTTTGATGAATGTTAATTCAGACCATATTCATTGATAAGCGAATCGATCGTACCATCTGCAAGCCAGCCGTTGATAAGTTCGTCGATCTTTGATGACAAAGGCGAATCCTTTTTGGTAGCAACACCATACTGCTGCGGAGAGAATGTATCTGTGATATAGTCACGATCATCGCTCTTGTATGTTGCAAGGATGGACTTGTCAACACAGAATGCGTCAACTGTGCCAGCAGTCATAGCATTTGAGATAGCAGGATAATCGCCGAACTGCTCAAAACTCATACCCTCGGCACTGAACGAAGAAATATCAAAATCAGCGGAAGCTTCAGGAAGAACATAATCACCAAGCAGTCCCTTTTCAGTCATTGCCTTTACAAGAGCATATGCAGAAGTAGAACCGATTGAAACACCGATCTTCTTGCCGACAAGTCCCGAAAGATCGGAAATACCGTCAGCTTTTTCTACAAGTACGGTTACTGCATCGGTATAATAAGGTGTAGAGAAATCCCAGCTCTTCTTTCTTTCCTCGGTGATAGTAAATGTAGCAAGAACACAATCGAGGTCGCCGGAATCAAGAAGCTCTGTTCTGGTTGCAGCTGTTACAGTTGTAAACTCAACATCACTGTATCCGAGACTTTCTGCAATCTTCTTTGCAAGATCAATTTCCATACCTTCGTATTCGCCTGTCAGAGGATCCTTATAACCGAAGCCGATAACAGCATCCTTTACACCAACTTTAAGAATACCGCCATCTGCCGCAGGAGCGCTGCTTTCGGCAGCTGTGCTGTCCTCGGTTGCTTTGCTTGTTTCAGCTGTGGATGAACCGTTTCCGGAGCATCCGGCAAAAGATAATAACATTGTACCCGCAGCCAATGCCGCAATTAATTTTTTGAATTTCATAGTAGTCTTTCCTTTCTATGCTTATTTATTTTTGGATAATCGGCCTTTTGGCAGACTATCGAATAATTTTGCTGAGAAATGCCTTTGTACGTTCATTTGTGGGATTGGTGAAGAAGTGTTCAGGCGTTCCTTCCTCAAGAATTTTTCCGCCGTCAACGAAAACAATTCTGTCCGCAACTTCTCTTGCAAAGCCCATTTCATGAGTAACTACGACCATTGTAAAGTTCTTCTCGTGAGACAGCTCTATCATTACATCAAGAACCTCCTGAACCATCTCCGGGTCAAGAGCGGAAGTCGGTTCATCGAAGAAAATTACTCTGTTCTGCATTGTAAGCGCCCTTGCGATAGCAATTCTCTGTTGCTGACCGCCGGAAAGAGTTGTCGGGTAAACATTTGCCTTTTCTTCAAGACCTACACGTTTAAGATAGGTCATAGCAGTCTGTTCTGCTTCAGATTTCGGGATCTTCTTTAACTTTATCGGCGCAAGAGTAAGGTTTTCGAGAACCGTAAGATGCGGATAAAGGTTAAACTGCTGAAAAACCATAGAAGAATGAACCTTGTTGATGAATGCTCTCCGCTTGCGGCTCATGAGATGATTGTGAACATACACCTTTCCGGAAGTGGGTTCTTCAAGATAGTTCATACAGCGTATAAGCGTACTTTTTCCTGAACCGCTGGGTCCTATTATAACAAGCTTTTCGCCTTCCTTGACATGCAGGTTTATTCCTTTAAGTACTTCAAGATTGCCGAAGCTCTTGTGTACATCTTCCATTCGTATCATACTGCTGTCCCTTCCGTTGTTTACTTTTTTCTTGCTCCGTTTTGTTTTTACAATTACATTATAGCACAATTTTGCAAGTTGTCAATATAAAAATTGCAAAATACACGCTATTTTGCAATTTTTAATTGATTTCTTGCAATATTGGTATATATTTTAGTCATTTTTTAATTTTTTTGTGCATTATGCAAATTATAATTACAACAATATTTCAGCATATTGAATTTTTATTATCAAACAATTGAAAATAAAAAAAGAACAGCTCAAACTCTCTAAAAACATAAGATTAAGGGAAAATCTGTAAGTATGCTTGACATAGAAAGAGAAATATGCTATAATCAGAAAAATTGAACACGTTCAATAATTGGAGATGGGCATATGAAAAAGGACGAAAAGCTTGGTATTACTAAGGAAAAACTTATAAATGCTACGGCTGAGCTGATGAAGGAATGCACCGATTGCTCAGAGGTGACTTCAAGAGCTATTGCGGAGAGAGCGGGAGTGCGGCTTTCAATGATCAACTATTGCTTCGGCTCAAGGGATGCCTTGCTTTTTGAGGCGTTTTCCAGAAACGAGAAGGATTACAGAGATGACCCGAGGATAAAAAGCATTATCTGCTCGGATATTTCCCCAAAAGAAAAACTTCGGAAAATGCATTATGCGGCGGCGGAATTTCTTATAAGGGAGTACAAGTTCACAAAGGCGGTGACGGGATATGTGCTGCTGCACAGGGATCTTTCAAAAGAGCCTTCAAGCCTGCCTTTTATACGGGCGCATTTCGGGAAACGGAAAACTGAAGAGGAATGCAGGATAATTGCATATGAGCTTTCAAGTATGATGCAGCTTATTATTTACAGGCTTGAAGATTTTGCAAGCTTTTCGGGGCTTGACCTTCGGGACAGTGAGCAGCTTCACAGACTTATTGATATGCGGATAGATATGCTTTTGGGGGAATAATATCATGAGGTACATATTTTCATTCAAAGATATTTCGGAAGATGTGAGCGCTTTATGCGGCGGAAAGGGCGCTTCTCTTGCAAGGCTTACAAAAATGGGTATGCCCGTTCCCGAGGGCTATGTTATTACAGCAAGCGCATTCGACAGTGGGATAATCCCGGAGGCTTTGGCGGAGCTTGAAACGCTTTTATCGGTGCTTTCGGATAAAAACACCTATGCAGTGCGCTCCTCGGCACTCTGCGAGGACGGGGAAAACGCCTCATTTGCTGGGGCGTTTGAGACGATCACAAATGTCAAGCGTGAGGACATTATCATGGCGGTGAAACAAGTAGCAGCTTCGGCAGACAGTGTGCGTGTAAAAAGCTATGCCGAAAGTTCGGGGACGGACAGCGGCGGAATTGCGGTGGTCATTCAGCAGTTTGTGAACCCCGAATTTGCAGGAGTGGTGTTTACCGCTGACCCCATAAGCGGCAGCGCTGCGGTCATGAAGGGAAATTACGTCAGAGGCGAGGGCGAGGCTCTTGTTTCGGGCGAGAAGAACGCCGAGGAATTTACATTCGGCGCTATGAAATTTTCCTACACGGGAAATGCAGAATTTGAACGGTACGCAAAAGGACTTTATAAATACTGCGAAAAAATCAGAAACGGATATGGCAGACCTATGGACATTGAATGGGCAGTGTCGGGCAGAAAGGTTTATATTTTGCAGGCTCGTCCCATTACGTCCCTGATGCGCATGGACAGGGACAGCTTTAAGGTAAACGGCAGTCTTTCGGGAGAATATCTGCTGTCGAAAACCAATGTGGGCGAGATCTTTATGCGTCCCGTTTCACCTGTTACCTTCAGCGTGCTGGAAATGATCTGCGATGCGCTTGGAATGCCCTGCTTTATTGACAATGTATGCGGTCAGCCTTATGCAAATCTCAGCGTTATATGTTCGCTTATGGTGGCTTTGGGCGTAAAGAAAGAGGCAGCTTTCAAAATGATAAAGGAAATTGCGGGAGAGCTTCCCGACGGCATCAGCGTTCCAATATTTCCATTTGACAAGAGAAATTTCAAAAAGAAAATGAGGACGCTTTTCCTTTCCGGTGGCAAAAATAAGACGAGCCGTAAGGAAAAACGTGAATTTAAAGAGAAAATGAGCGAAATTGCCGATGAGCTGATAAATGAGATACGCCGTCTCCCCGACAACAATGCGCTGTTCGATTTCTGGGAA
>JBJESH010000346.1:0-1808 GCA_051882695.1 Oscillospiraceae bacterium
CTATATAATAAACTTCATCTTCCTCTACCAGGAAAACATCTCCTGCATTTACAGTTCCGTCAAAAACTTTTTCTGCAACTTTTGCAGATGGCAAAGCACCATCTTTTGAAATAACTGTAGTGTTATCGGTAATTATTTGTGTATCATCATTATCAATTGCTTCAGATGTTTCCGATGATTCTTCTGCGGAAGCGCCTTCAGCTGCATCAATAAGACCTTGATAGTATTCGTTATATTCATTTCCGACCTGATTCATATCTTCGCCGTTATTTATACGCTCAATATAATCTTCTGCCATTTTTTTAATTTGAGCTTGACCGTCAGATTTCAGCAAATTTCCTTCGCCGTCTTTAAGCTCCATTTTAATGTAGTTTATTCTTGCATTATTTTCAGAAAGATATGTTTTAATTTCATCATCAGATACTGCAAGCTCTCCGTTTTCTCCATAATAATAGTTGAAAATAGCAGAACGTTTTTCATTGTTAAGAACAACGTCAAGATAAGACTGCTTGCTTACTCCGATGCCTTCAAAATATTCTCCGACATATTCCCACCACTGGTCAACAGTATTGGATGCCGCTTTATCCTCGTTATTTTCAAACGTAAGACCAAACTCTTTAAATTTGTTTTCTACAGCAACATATTCCTGCATACCTTCAACAGCTTTATCATTGATCCATTCCTTTGCAGGTTTATCTTCAATTGTAATGGCAAGAACATCAGTATCAGTTTCAATCATATAGTTATAAGCCTGTGAAACTGCGTCAGACTGAAAATAAATTAACAATCCGGCTCTGAGCTGTGTTCCATCGATATTTGCGCCCCATGTTGTATCCTTTCCGCAAGAGGCCAATGAAAGCGCCATAGCGGAAGTCAGGGCAATAGCTGATGCTTTTTTTAATAAAGACATAGTCCGTAAAACCTCCATAGATTTATAAATACATATAATTATAGCATACTTTTTTCTGCTTGTCCAGTGTTTTAATAAAATATGATTTTATATTAAACTGATATGAAAAATAGTTATATTTAAACTGTTGACAAAAGCTTATTGCTATGGTATAATTTACTCATAATAATTAAAATGCGTTGATAGGAATAAAAGCCGGATTACTTTTTTCAGAGAGCTGCCGTTAGGTGAGAGGCAGTATAGAATTTCGGTTATAACTCGTCCTTGAGCAGTCCGCTGAACATCTTGTGCACAGATAAGTAGGTTGGAACGGGTTCTCCCGTTACAGAGATACGCATTGGATATCAAAAAGATTGAGATGCGGTGAGGTGCAGATTTACGTCTGAACAAGAGTGGTACCGTGGAAGTTATGCTTTCATCTCTTATAATTGAGATGAAAGCTTTTTTATTGCCTAAATACTTTCTTGACTCAACCGCAAAACGAAAGGAAAGATTTGTTATGAAAAATTTTGAACGTTACAAGAAACGTTATTTTATGCCGCCCGAGCCATGTTATGACTGGGTAAAAAAAGAGAGCGTTGATAAAGCGCCAATATGGTGTTCTGTTGACCTTCGTGACGGAAATCAGGCTTTGATCATTCCTATGTCATTGGAAGAAAAACTTGAGTTTTGGAAACATCTCGTTAAAGTTGGGTTTAAGGAAATTGAAATAGGCTTTCCTGCTGCAAGCGAAACTGAATACGCATTCTGCCGTGCGCTGATTGAGCAAAACCTCATTCCGGATGATGTAACAGTACAGGTTCTTACACAAAGCCGTGAACATATTATCGCTAAAACCTTTGAAGCTCTTAAAGGCTGCAAAAATGCAATTGTACACCTTTACAATAGCACTTCAGTT
>JBJESH010000347.1:0-1802 GCA_051882695.1 Oscillospiraceae bacterium
AAAAGTAAATATTTACGCAAACTAAATTACGGAATGCCTGCGGCGGCTCGCCGCTAAAATATATTTTTGCAAAAACCTCTTGACAAAATCCGTATTATGTGATATAACTGTATTATGACTAATAGTACAGATAATGCACTAAAGGAGTGAGAATGTATGTATAATATCGACCTGCAAAGCAGAACGCCTATTTATGAACAGCTCTATAAGAAAATAATCGAGCTTATTCTGAAAAGAGAGCTTCTGCCCGGCGACAAGCTGCCAAGTGTGCGTGAGCTTGCAAAGGAGCTTGGGGTCAACCCAAACACTGTTTCAAAGGCATTTCAGCTTCTGGAACGTGATAAGGTAATTTACTCACTTGCAGGACGGGGCAGCTTCGTTTCAAACGTAAGTCCCGACGCAGTAAAGGAAAGCGCTCTTGCGGATTTCGACAAGGCGGTTTCGGAGGCAATTAATGCAGGGATTCAAAAATCCGAGCTTAAAGAAAGAATCGACAAAGGGGTTGAAATGCAATGATCGAACTGAAAAATGTTAAAATGAGTTTTGAGGATTTTAATGCTCTTGACGGCGTTGACCTTAACATTGAAAGCGGAACTGCTTTCGGACTTCTCGGCTCAAACGGCGCCGGAAAATCTACTATCCTGCGGCTGCTGTCGGGAGTATACAAGCAGACGGAGGGCGAGGTGCTTATTGACGGCGAGCCTGTTTACGACAATGTTTCCGCCAAGCAGAAGGTATTCTTCATCAACGACGAAACAGTACAGTTCGGCGCAATGACGCTGAATGATATGAGAGCTTACTACAAGGGCTTTTACCCGAATTTCTCCGACGAGATATTCGACAAGCTGAACGGCATAATCAAGCTGCCAGAAAAGAAGCGTATCGACAAGTTCTCAAAGGGTATGAAGCGGCAGGCTATCGTTATTACGGGACTTGCCAGCTGTACGGATTACCTGCTCCTTGACGAGGCTTTCGACGGACTTGACCCAACCATGCGGATAATCGTAAAACGCATGCTTGTGGACGCTATGCTGGACAGAAAGCTTACTGTTATTATTTCCAGCCACAACCTGAAAGAGATAAACGAGGTCTGCGACACTGCGGCGCTTCTCCATCAGGGCAAGCTGCTGTTCAACCGCGACCTTGACAGTGTTAAAGGCAGCATACACAAGATTCAGGCGGCGTTTCCGGAGCAGTACACCGAGGAAGACTTCGAGCCTCTTAGTGTTCTGCACTTTGAAAGAAACCAGAGCATTACTTATCTTATTATCAAGGGTGACGAGGAGACTATCCGCACCGAGCTTGAAAAGAAGCAGCCCAAGGTGTTGGATGTGATACCCCTCACGCTTGAGGAAATATTTATTTACGAAATGGAGGGCATGGGTTATGACTGCAACGGCATCGACTAAATCGGCTAAGAAAATTTCTCCCGCGCTTCACAATTTTTTGTGCAATATCAAAGACAGCAGAAAAATGGCAATAATTATCACTATACTCCATCTTGTTGCTGTTCCTGCCGTGCTTATCTCAATAATAGCTTCGATCTATACGTTTCACGGCTACGAGTATTACGTTGACGTATATTTAGTAATTGCTGTCCTTACAACAGCTCTTGCAGGCTTTCTCGGTATATTCACGGCGTTGGATAGCTTCAAATGTCTGCATGACAAGTCCATTGTGGATATGAAGCTTGCACTTCCCATGACAGCTACACAAAGATTTTTCTCCAATTTCCTTTCGGGACTTTTCACCTACCTTGCGCCGTTTTTGGCAGTACAGGTCATATCCCTGCTGCTGACCGG
>JBJESH010000348.1:0-1802 GCA_051882695.1 Oscillospiraceae bacterium
TTATAATCAAATGGCTGAGGCAGCTTCTTCTCTTCAAGCTTTTGAACGTGTTCGACCTCCATCAGCTGCCTTGCGATGTACCCCTCATATTCGATCTGCAAATTCACCTGTTCCCTCACCTCGTAGGAAAGCTGGGGGCGCTCAGGGTCAAATGGCGCTAAGTCCTCATATGAGATCTGCGGACGACGTATCAGGTCGCACATTTTCAGTCCCGTAGAGATAGGTGCTGTACCCTTTTCAATAAGCAGAGCGTTCAGTTCAGCGGTCGGCGACAGCGATTTCTCCTTGACGCGCTTTATTTCTGCCTTTATCTCCAATTGTTTCACGTGGAACAATTCATAGCGCTCGTCCGAAATAAGTCCGATCTCATGTCCAAGGGGCGTGAGACGTTCATCGGCATTGTCCTGACGGAGCAGCAAACGGTATTCGCTGCGTGAAGTCATCATGCGGTATGGGTCGGAGCAGCCTTTTATAACCAGATCGTCGATAAGAGTACCGATATAAGAGGACGAGCGTGTCAGCATTATGCCCTCTTTGCCCTGACAGAAACGGGCAGCATTTATACCTGCAATAAGTCCCTGCGCCGCCGCCTCCTCGTAGCCGGAAGTGCCGTTAAACTGACCTGCGCCGTAAAGTCCGGCAATTTTTTTGAATTCAAGAGTGTGGCGCAGATCCTGCGGATTGCAGCAGTCATATTCAATGGCATAGGCGTTTCGCATTATCTCAACGTGCTCAAGACCTTTTATTGTGCGCAAAAAGGCTATCTGAACATCCTCGGGAAGAGATGAGGACATTCCCTGCAAATAGTATTCCTCCGTACCAAGACCCATAGGCTCAATGAAAAGCTGGTGTCGGGGGCGCTCGCTGAAGCGGACTATCTTGTCCTCGATTGAAGGGCAGTAACGAGGCCCAACGCCTTCAATTTTGCCCGAATACATAGGAGAACGGTGGATATTTTCGTGAATTACCTTGTGAGTTTCGGCATTGGTGTACCCGATATAGCAGGGTACAATATTTTTAAGACCCTCACGGGGCGTTTCAAAGGAAAATGGCTGGATATCATCATCTCCGTACTGAACTTCAAGTTTGTCGAAGTCTATTGAACGGCGGTGTACACGGCTTGGAGTACCCGTTTTGAAGCGGCGAAGCTCAATGCCGAGAGCTTTTAAGCTGTCGGAAAGTCCCCTTGCAGGAAGAGTGGAGTCGGGGCCGCTTTCATAGGAAACGTCGCCCACATGGATAAGTCCGCGGAGATAAGTACCGGTGGCGATAATAGCAGCTTTGCATTTGTACTCTCCGCCAAGGTGGGTCACAACTGCGGAAACAGCGCCGTTTTCGGTGAGAATTTCGGTGACTTCAGCCTGCTTTACGTCAAGATTTTCCTGCATTTCGCAGATTTTTTTCATATGGTTGTGATATTTTACCCTGTCCGCCTGAACACGGAGACTATGCACGGCAGGACCTTTTCCCCGATTAAGCATACGGCTCTGGATAAAGCAGGCGTCGGCAGCCTTGCCCATTTCACCGCCAAGTGCATCTATCTCACGGACGAGGTGACCCTTTGCAGTTCCGCCGATGGACGGGTTGCAGGGCATATTTGCGATGTTGTCCAGCGAGATGGTGAACAGCACGGTTTTTGCACCAAGACGAGCCGCAGCAAGGGCGGCTTCAACTCCTGCGTGGCCTGCGCCGATTACGGCAACGTCATAAGTATCTATATAATGGCTCATTTTGAGTCCCTTCCTTTTATTTTAACTATTCATTTTTCTCTATTCACTTTTCACTATTCACTAAAAATTACT
>JBJESH010000349.1:0-1791 GCA_051882695.1 Oscillospiraceae bacterium
GAACAAGCCTCGTTCAGCATAATGCTGTCGATAGCTTTGTTTTTTATCTTAAAGCACTTGATGTCCTGACCGCCGATGTCGATAATGAAATCAACGTCAGGCTCGAAAAAGCTTGCCGCCTTATAGTGTGCAACAGTTTCAACTATGCCGTTGTCAATACCAAGGCCTGCTTTGATAAGATCCTCACCGTAGCCTGTTACTGCCGACGATACTATTTTTACTCTGTCCCCTGCAAGAGCGTATATTTCTTTCAGCTTTGACGAAATAATGTCAAGTGGTCTGCCCATGCTGGAGCAGTAATGCTGATAAAGAAGCTCTCCCTTAGGCGTGATAAGTACAAGCTTTGTTGTTGTAGAGCCTGCGTCGATACCGAGATAGGCTTCGCCCTCGTATGTATTTATATCCGCATATTTCAAGTCGCACTGCTTATGGCGCTCGACAAATTTTGCGTACTCCTCCTTTGAGGTGAAAAGAGGCTGGCCGGTTACTATATCGTCGTTTGCCTTGGCAGTTCTGATTTTTTCGATCACCTCGTCTATTGCCATAGGCTCGCTGTTTTCCTGCGCATATAGCGCACAGCCGTAAGCCATAAAGCAGGGAGCGTTTTCGGGAAAAACAGCGTTTTCTTCCGAAAGCTTCAGGCTGTTGACGAAAGCCTTGCGCAGACCCTTCTGGAAGGAAAGAGGTCCGCCCAAAAACAGAACCTTGCCCTTTATCTCGCGTCCCTGTGCAAGACCGGAAACAGTCTGGTCAACCACTGCCTGAAAGATTGAAGCGGCAATATCCTCACGCTTTGCACCCTGATTAAGCAGCGGCTGGATATCCGATTTTGCAAAAACTCCGCAGCGTGAAGCAATGGGATAAATTTTTTCGGCTTTGAGAGCAAGCTCGTCCATTTCGTCGGTAGTTATACCCAGCAGGGTAGCCATCTGGTCGATGAACGCGCCGGTTCCGCCTGCGCAGGAACCGTTCATACGCTGCTCTACGCCGCCGGTAAGAAAGATTATTTTAGCGTCCTCGCCGCCCAGTTCGATAACGACGTCCGCATCGGGATAGCTGTGATTTACCGCAATAAACGCGCCGAAAACCTCCTGCACAAAGGGAAGTCCCGAAGCGTTGGCAAGGCCAAGTCCTGCCGAGCCTGTGATACTAAGACGAAATTCGCAGCCGGAATATTCCTCCGCAATTTCGGTAAGCTGCTCCGCAACGGTTTCTCTTACCTTGGAAAAGTGCCGCTGATAGCGTGAACGGATAATCTCTCCGCTGTCGTCCAGAATGACTGTCTTTACCGTTGTTGAACCTACGTCGATACCGAGTGAATAAATTTTACTCATTATACATTTTTCCTTCTATTAAAATTTACCCCGTAAAAAATTACTTGTTTATTCTGAGAGAAATGTCAAATGCCTTTACCGAGTGGGTAAGTGCGCCCACGGAGAAAAGGTCTACCCCTGTTTTTGCGATATCTGCGGCGTTGGCAAGAGTGATGTTTCCCGAAGCTTCGATAACCGGACGGAATTTTCCTGCCGTTACCTCGTCAACTATCTTCACGCACTCGGTCATTTCCGCAGGAGTCATATTGTCAAGCATGATAACGTCCGCAGCGCAGGAAAGTGCCTCACGAAGCTCTTCCTGATTCCGCACCTCGACCTCTATCTTCACCATATGACCTATCTTTGCACGGAGAGCCGCAACAGCGTTTGTGAGGCTTCCGTAAGCGTCAATGTGGTTGTCCTTGAGCATTGCCCCGTCGGAAAGATTGAAGCGGTGGTTTCTTCCGCCGCCGACGGT
>JBJESH010000350.1:0-1515 GCA_051882695.1 Oscillospiraceae bacterium
GGTGCAGGCTCAGCCTGCAAATTCTAATTTATTGCTAAGATCATTAAAATCCCCTGAGAAGAACGAATCTCCTCAGGGGATACTTTTTATGAAACAATAGTAACGCCGTAGCTTCGGCAGATATCCGCAAGCGGCATACCAACACCCTTGCCGGAGGCGATCATTTCCCATATGCCGTCAGTGCGCTCAAAACCGAGGGCAAGTATAGTTTTGCAGTTCAGTCCGCTTTCAAGGGGAAGGTGCATATGTACACCGTTTTCACAGAGTATGCTTACCTCAGCTTCATCCAGCTTGTCAAAAAGCTGAGACGGGTTGTTGCCGTAAATCGAAAACAGCAGCACCATGCGGCTGACATCATGCGGAATTCTGCGGAAATCAACATACATAGCGCGCTTGTCGGGAGCATTCAGATAAGTCACGCTTCCGCAGGGAGAATGGTCGTTTCCGAAAAAGATCATCCGCTTGTCGGCGCTGACAACGCCGTTGTCATTCAGCATGAACATATAGCCGTCTATGTCAAGCTTGCTTCGTGCTGACTTATATTCAAGAGAGAGCTTATATTTTTTTGCCGATATCGGCACTCTTTTTCCGCTTGGGATAAGAATATTTTCTTCGTCAAAGCCGTCCTCGGCTTTACCCTCGTCAAGAGCTTCAAGGGGAATTGTAACTTCCTCCTGTTCGGGGTCAGGCATTGAAGCCAGCTGAACGGGATCAAGCGATTCGAGCATATTGCGCCAGCGTTCCGAAGCTTCTCTGTCAACCGAATAAAGCATATAATTTTCGGGCATAGGCTCATCGTTTCCGCCGATAAGACCGCTGACTGTGATTTTTCTTTCAACAGCAGATTTTATTGTAATATATCCGTAAAGCACAGAACCGCTTTTGATTTTACCGACAGTAAGCGTGACTGTGTTGTAGCCTGCGGCCAGTACATCGGTAGAAAGTGATATATCGTGAAATCCGCAGAAAATTTCCGCCTGAACGGGAGAATATATCTCAATTGCAAAGGACTGTTCCCGTTCAGCTGCAAGAGTGCCAAGTGAAATTATTTTGGGAAATCCCCAGTATTGCTCCTCATCGGGAATGCCAATCAGACTGCCGTTTATTTCTGTTTCGGAAAATTCAACATCAGGGTGTCGGCAGTACACCGAAATATGCTGTTCATCGGGAATGTTGTCGCTTGTCAGTTCTATTTTAACACCATTCAGAGAAATATTTTCAGCGTCCGCAACCAATACGGGACCCGATGAATTCCACAAAACAGTTTCGTTTCCGTTTATTTTGCAGCTTTTGCGGATAATAAATCTTCCCTCAAATTCACCTTGCGGCAAGGTTACCCTGCACATGCTGTCAGGATTGTCAAGAAGCTGCTGAATATCGGTTTCCGCCAAAAAATCACCGCCCAACGAATAGAATTGAAATTACCGCCGCAATAACAGCGCATAAAATTCTTAATGCAAATAAGGCTTTGCAAGCCTTTTCATATTTTTTTGAGTATGAAATAGTGTCAGCTGC
>JBJESH010000350.1:1615-7165 GCA_051882695.1 Oscillospiraceae bacterium
ATAAGGCTTTGCAAGCCTTTTCATATTTTTTTGAGTATGAAATAGTGTCAGCTGCAACTTCAAGTCCGCATTTTCCTGATGAAACATCTGAAGCAGCTCTTACAGTCCCGCAAGCGGCAGGAGAAGCAGCCACGATGTCGGCTTCTTCAAACGCCTGTATGTCATTTTCTCTTGTCCCGACAGCAAAAGCCTTTAATCCGTTTCCATGAGCCGCATTGAGCATCCGTTTTTTGTCGGACGGTCTTGCTCTTACAATTGCTCTTATGTCCGAAAGTCTGTTTCCAAGCTCCTTGTCGCTCATTTTTGCAAGCTGTTCGGAGCTGAGAATTACGCCTTTTCCGTTGTTTATGCCCGTGCGTTTTGCAGAAAAAATTGCAGTCTCACGGCTTGCCTCGGTCAGAAGAATTGTTTTTACACCGGCTTTTTCAAGACGTTTTACCGACTCTGCTGCGCTGTCGCAGAATTTTTCGTGCAGAACTGTAAGTCCTATAAGAGTACATCCGCTTTCGGGAAGCCTTCCTCCCTTTATGCCGCGTTCAGAAACAGCGTAAGCAATAACATACTTTCCCGTAAGAGATATAGTAGCTGCAAGCTTTATAAGTGCATTTTTGTTTGTAATTTTTTGCTTTTTTCCGTCATTTCCAAAGCTGTCCGAGCATCTGTCAAGAACGATTTCTGCGCCTCCGCAGATAAAGGTAAGCAGCTTTCCGCCGAAAGAAACTGTTGCTCCCGATAGCTCATAACTGCCTGCCGCAGTAACAGCGGTCTGCTTTTTTATTGGATCAGAGTCGTACGATTTGATGCCGGCAAACCTCAGCACGGCTCTTTCAAATTTACCGCCGCCGATAACGTCTTTGCCGTAAGCAAGCTGCGCTTCGGAAGTGCTTATTACTGCCGTTTTAAATAATTTTTCAAGCTTTTCGTCAAGCTGCTCGATATTTCCGAACTCATTTCCGTTACCATCGATAAATCCGCTGACTGAACATTCATCTTCGGTAACAAGACTTGATTTTCCTGCAAAAACGATTCCCGTTTCCGAAGCGTCAGACAGAATTTCCGGATTTGAAACATTAACATACTTTTTTGAAAGACGGCTTAATACCGCGGCTGCGCGTGAAACGCAGATCAGATTTCTTCCGCAGAAGCAGGACACAGCCAGTACAAAAGCCGCCGCCGAAAGTCCGTTCATACAACTTGCAATAATATTTCCGGAAACGCCGTTTACAGCATAAATTATCATGACCGCCAATGCCGCAGCCGAGCCGATAATTCCGCCTGCACGAATAATTCCGCTGAATTTTTCATCATAAATTTTAACCGGTTCAAGTCTGTTTTTACCTGCAATGGCAGTGCTTTCGCCAATTGCGGTAATTCTGAAAATTCCGCTGCCGCCTACAACAGACGAACCGCAGTAAAGATTATACGGACTGTTCAGCTTAAATGCGCCGCTGCCGCGAAATCCAGACGGAGGAGGTGCTTTTTCGGCTTTTCCGAGTACACCGAAAACTGACTGATCGACCGTTATCAGACCGTCAGCCATTATTCCGTCGGCAGGAATGGTATCTCCTTTTGAAAGAAGCACCATATCTCCGACCGCAAGCATATTTTCGGGAATTTTATACGGCTTTCCGCCGTCACGGAAAACCGTGTACATACCTTTGGCGGCAGAGCTGCATATCCTGCAAAGCAGAGAATCTGAACGATACTGCAAAACTGCTTCAAAAACAGCGCAGAACACAGCTGTTCCAAGTAATATGAAAAGCTTTTTGTAATTGCTGTACGGCTCTGTGATTTCAAGGAGTCCCAGAAGTATCAGAATTATTTCGCAAAGTACGGCAATTACCGCAAGCTTGCAGCTGAGACCGAATACTCCCCGAAGAAGTGCACCGCCGAATGACGGCTTGAAAAAGCGTTCATTCGAGCCGTATTTTTCCCGTGAAGCCTCCGCTTCACGTTCCGAAAGTCCGGAAAAAGTCATAATCTATATTAATGCCCCCGATTGGCGGGAAGCACTGCTCCTTTCACGCATTAGATAATTTTAACTTTGATGAGCATGCCCCGTTCATGTCTTGAAGCACGGAACATTGTACCGTCGGTAAGCCGTATTGCCTGACCTGCGGGAACAGGATTTCCCTGAGGAGAAAGCATACCCTCGGCGCTGCGGTTTATGAGAAACCATTCACCGTTGTGACAGCAGACGTAAGCCTGCAAAGCTTTGTCTGCCTTTTCATCCGCAAAAACGTTGCTGTACATATGCCACTTGAAAAGCGGAGTATTGTGTACAACGTCAAGCTCGGAATATTTTCTCCATTCGCCGTCATGACCGCGGACTTCTGAATTCAGCTCAAAGCGGACAATATTTTTATCCGTAATTCTTGTTCCGCAGAACGGGCATACCGGGTTATTCACATCGTAAAGCACAAACCATTTCTTTTCACAGTCGGGATTTGAACACTTGTGAAGCAGATCCCATGTCTTTACAAGACCCCGTTCCCATTCCATAGCAGATGGGCGCAGCGGCGGATTGTGCAGACCGTCCACAAATGCGCGCAGGAAAAGCTTTTCCAGAATTGGGCCAAGATCCTTTATCGTTGTTTTAAGCACCGACGGACGGTTTGAGTCATCATCGGGATTTTCAATAAACAGCGCCATCGGTCCAAGACCGAGATAATCGTCCTTTTCGGCAGATTCGGAAGAGAAAATTTTCGGCCCCATAAGAGGGTGACGGCAGAAAAGATACTCGTAAATAAGCACCGCAAGAGCGTGAAGATCCGTTACCGAGCTTGGTATCATTCTTCTCGGGTCGCTGCGGTCAAGCTCCATAGTGGAAAGCACCTCGGGAGCAATGTAGCCTCGTGTTCCGGCGACCTCAGGGGGAAACAGTCCCGGCACTACAAGAGAGTCAATGTCGATAACAACGCAGTTGCCGCTCTTGGGGTCGATAAGGACGTTGTTGTTTGAAAGATCCGAGTGGGCAAGTCCGGCCTGATGCAGACGGCGTATCGACCGCGAAAGCAGCAGCGACATCTGTATCATAGAGCGGAAATCGCCCAGCTCGCTTTTATTGAGAAAGCGCCTGTTGCTTGATGTGAACCAGTTGCTTTTCTTGTCCTTGCCTTTCAGGTCAAGAAACCGGGAGGCATTCTCGCCGAAGAAAAAGCTTTTTGGGTATGCAGGCGAAACAATTCCGAATTCGGGAGAAACCACCAGATCGGTGGGCCAGCAGAAGCGTCCTGCAAAATAGCTTGCAAGCTTTTCATCGTTGCCGATAGCGCCGCCCTTTGCCTCCGAAACGGTAGGATTATACCGTCCGATGATAGCTTCAAGACGAGCTGTCATGTTTCTGTCTACCTTGTTCGGCTCGTTGAAAAACTGCACAACATAAGACTTGTCCGGAGCAAAATATGTGTATTTCATTCCGCCTCTGGGCGGATTATCCGTTATGACATATGGAATTTTCCGTCCGTTGGCAAGCGTTGCCTCACCAATTCTGCTCATAGAAACCTCCGAAGTATTTTACGTTAATTTTCAGTATTTATTATAAGAAGAGTCCTGTCGTCAAAGGAGCCGCGCTCAACGTAGTTGTCAAGCCATATTTTCAGCATTTCCTCAGGCTCTTTTTCGTGGACTATTTCAAACGCCGCAAGAGACGCTTTTTTCTGCACACCGGTATTGCACCACAGCTGTTCAAGGGTAAGTCCCGTTTCAGCAAGTACGTTTTTAGCATACTGCAGCGCATAGGAAACATCTCCGTCGTTTACCCAAGGGTAGGAAACAGGTTCAGAAACTTTTATTTCCGACGGGATATCTGCATCGGGTATCGGCAAAATGCCGTTCAGCTTCATATCAAGCGCAAGCCGCAGAAGCTGCGGATTATTTGGGTAATAATCGTCGGCAACACCATCAGTCATAAGCATAAGCGAGGTGAATTTTCCGCGGCGTATCTTTGTGCGGCTCATAAGACTTTCACTGTTTCTGAACTGCTCAGAAGTGATAAACTCAGTTTCGCCTGCAAAGCTTCCGCTGTCGGCAGCACCGAGAATTATCAGCGCACCTGGAAGTTCTGCATTTTCGTCAACGGCAGCTATCATTCCGTCACCGAGCTGTATCGAAACGGTAAGATATTCCTTTCCGTTTGCGGTATCAACGGGAATAGCCGCCGCCGCAAGAAGCGTACAGGAAAAATCCTTCAGTTCGGGTTTTCTGCCGATAGCCTGTTCAAATTCGGGAATATCCTTTCGCTTTTCAAAAGCAGCTTCCACGGCTGAAAACGCCTCGGCATAGCTGTCACGGAGCATTGCCGCAAGCTGTGAACACATTCCGCCGAATTCAGCGCTGTCAAGCGGCATACCGAGGATTTTTCTGTAATCGGGGTTATCTCTTTTTATTGCAGAAAGCCGTGTTTTTGCGTACTTCATAACAGCACCGCACGCCGCTTTTGAACCTATACGGGAGAAAGCCTTTGAGCCTGCCCCGTCTGATACGGCGGCAATTACAGTACCGTCGGAAAATTCAAAGGCAAAGTTGTCATCACAGTTAGTACCGTCATGCTTGTGTTTTTTTCCGCGGACGGAAGCCGCAAGTACATTGAAAAATTCTGA
Source organism: Oscillospiraceae bacterium (assembly GCA_051882695.1). Taxonomy (GTDB): domain Bacteria; phylum Bacillota; class Clostridia; order Oscillospirales; family Ruminococcaceae; genus RGIG8773. The sequence continues at coordinate 6,217 of JBJESH010000350.1, forward strand.
TTTGTCGGCACGGCAGACAGCTTCGGGAAAAGGCTCGGGGCTTTCTGGAACAGGATTGTATTTCCACAAAGCGGCGGTATGTGCGGTAACATCCCTGTCGGAAAGCCGCTCTGCATTAATGTTGTTTTCTTTTTCCATCAAAACCTCCGATACGTTTATGGAACGATCACAAATCCCTGCGGCGGAGGCGGAAGCTCGATGTTTGCTCCCGGCTTGGAATCAAGGCTCTTTGAGGACATTTTTACCGAGCTTGAAACCCATGCGAAGAACTGTGCAAGGTCGCCTGCGGAAAGAGTGTTCATCATAAGCACGCATTCTGTGATCTCTTTAAGAACGGTCGTATCGGCGTAAGCACCTGCGGCGCAGGCGATAATGTTCGCAGGCTTGGTCTTTTTCAGCTCTGCAGCAGCCTCACGCCAGTCATCTGTGGGCGCACCGTCGGTAAGGATAAATACAAGCGGTCTCCAGTCGCCCTTCTGAGTTTCTGTGGACTTTCTCACTTCAGCCTTGATGCACTCGGAAAGCAGCTTCAGTGCTGCACCGAGAGCGGTTGCACCTCCTGCGGAAAGCTGCGGCTCTTTAAAAAGCATAAGCTCAGTCAGAGGAGTGACCTGCCTTGCACTGGAATTAAAAGTAATTACCGAAAGATAAGCTGTCTCAAGAGCCTGAGGGTCGCCTCTCAGCTCGGAAATAAGCGCACGAACGCCGTGCTTTACGGCTTCGATAGGGTCGCCCGCCATTGAACCGGAAATATCCAGAAGAAGATAAACCGGGAGACGTCTTGAAAATTCTGACATAAAAATTGACCTGCCTTTCATTTATCTGAAAAATTGTCAATAAAGCACAATAACACATAATAAAATTATAACTCCAAACGATCAAAATGTCAATTAATTTTTGTCTATACTTTTATATTACATTGCTGAAATAACAGTATTAATTTTCAAAT
>JBJESH010000351.1:0-7153 GCA_051882695.1 Oscillospiraceae bacterium
CTGCTGTAGCGGTAGTGCTTTCTGTAACGGTGCTTTCCGGCTCTTCTGTAAACCAGTCGTCATAGTCGTCGGTACCGGTATTTGAATTTCCAGTCAATTCCCACCATTTCACTCCCGAATATGTTGTGTATTCATGAGTCTGCTGGGTCGTTCTGAGAGTATCAAATGAGGACGTTGTTTCAGGTTCGGTTTCCGTTGTTGAAACAGTTGTCGTACTTGTTTCATAAACTGTTGTCGTGACGGTAAGAGAGCCATCATCTGTTTCCAAGGAAGTTCCCGTCATTGTTTCAAGTCTGCGCTGTTCGTCTCTTACGGATTTGTATGCCATGTTGATCTCTTCCGCTGAGTAAGCAAGCTTGGTCTCAGTACCGGCTCTTATCAGCTCACCGAGCGTGGTGCTGCTTAACGAAAGCAGGTCAAAGCTGTAATTAAGATAGCCGTACTTGCACAGCTTTTCCGAAGTAAGCATCTGCGCACCGGTGCGTTCCATAAGTATCATAGGCAAATCAAACGGCTGCTTGTCGATATCGTAAAGCTGGAGCATGACTGTTCCGTCAAAGTTCTGAACCTCGGTAACCATTACATTTTCATAACCCATATATTCGCTTTTCATATCAAATGAAACACGGAAAACAGTTCCGCGCACAGAAACAGAGCTGTTTGGTGTCTTTAGGATAAAGGACGCATTTTTTTTCAACTCGTTGTTAAGTTGGCATATTGCAGAGCCTTTGGTAAGATTTACCGATATATCGCCCTTGGAAGCAGTATCGGTAAAATATATGTACAGCGAAGAATCCGGTTCTACAATAACATATTTGTCATCGTCGATACTGATCCTGAGAGTACAGTTCTTGTCAGTAGTGATAACATCACCGCTTTTAAGTCTGGAGTTAAGGTCTGCATTGAACTTTTTTCCGTCCCTGACGATGTAAGCGCTGCCTTTTATACTTGTGACTATAAGCTGCCTTGTAACATCGCCGCCGAAGTACAGGCTGATCACAACAGCGCCTGCAAGTATCATAAGTATAGTTATCAAGCCTATTAAAATAAGCTTCAGATTTTCAGAAAGGATTTTTATCAAGGCACAGCCACCTTTCCATACCGATGTGTATACATAACTATTATACATTATACCACACAACCTGCCCTTTGTCAAAGCATTTTGTCGATTTTCAGCAAATCATCACAATTGACGTTTTGGAAAATATATGCTATAATTTTTTAGCGAAGTGATAACTGAAAGGAAAATACTTGTATGAGCAGTATGGTAACCTACAAATATATAAAACAAAACCCCGATATACACACATATATAAAAAATGCCGACGCAGCTGTGGAGGTGCAGGGGTACACGGAGCATTCATTTGCTCATGTTGAAAAAACGGCAGTCTCTGTCGAAATGATTTTGTCAACGCTGAATTACGGCGAAAGAACTGTCGAACTTGGAAAAATCGCAGCATATCTTCACGATATCGGTAACGTCATAAACCGTGTTGACCATGCTCAAAGCGGAGCTGTAATGGCATTCCGCCTGCTTGATAACCTTAATATGCCGGCAGATGAAATATGCGCGATAATTTCAGCGATCGGCAATCATGACGAGTCTACTGCACAGCCGATCAACGCAATTTCTGCGGCTCTTATCATAGCGGATAAAACCGACGTTCGCAGAAGCCGTGTAAGAAATGCCGATATGATGAGCTTTGATATACACGACAGGGTAAACTATGCCGTAGAAAAGTCTGAGCTGTTTTTCAGCGAAGATAAAACTGCAATAATTCTTGAACTTGAAATTGATAACAGCATTTCATCCGTTATGGAATATTTTGAAATTTTCCTTCAGCGTATGCTTCTTTGCAAGCGTTCTGCGGAATTTCTCGGAGTGAAATTCCGGCTTCGTATAAACGGCAGCGATATAATTTAACCCATGCCATATGTCTGAATAACTTCAAACAGATCGCTTCTGAGAATATCATCCGGAGTAACTATAAGTCCTTGATTTGAGTCTATATCATAGCCGTGGGCGGCGTAGGCAAGCCAGACGAGATGAGCGCACTGTGTTCCCGAAGCAAGTTCAAGCTCGCTGTATTTTGCAGGAAAGAGTCCTATAGTTGCTTTATATGGAATATTGCATAAATAGTTCATTGCAGAGCGTGCTATTTCGGCACGCTCTTTCTGCGAAACGCCTTTCAGCCTGAGTACCGCAAAATTAGGATAATGAGTCCACTTGCTTATATCCTGTGTTTTGGAATTTTTTCCGATAACTACCGCTTCAAGAGTGATCCCGTTTTCGGCATCAACAACAATGGCGGCGTGACCGTTCCGCCAGCTTAAAACGTGTGAAGAATTTGTAATAAGTATATCGCCATCCTCAAGAGGAGCAAGGATTATCGGACTGTTCTCAACCCGTTCTTCAAATGAAACGGGGGAGTTCATACGGCAGGTGAAATCAACGTCGGCATAGCGGCTGTTCTGATATTCAAGAAGCTTATTCGGATTTTCAAGAGCGTTTACAGCCGACCTGCCGAGTCCGGTCTGACCGTAAATAAAGCGGTAATCTTCGTCGGTATAATTCTCACGGCCTTTCAGCAGCATATAAGTTAAATCTGACCTTTCTTGAAGCGGCGGAGTATACGCCAGCGGCTCAATATAAAAAAGCGACGCAATGTATGCGGAAATTATTCCATATATAATACAAATCAGAAGTACCTTTTTTTTCATTGACATTTCTCCAAGTTCCTGCGTAAATGAAGTTTATTTATATTATCTGTATTTTAAGTAAAAAAATCCCCGGGAAGAACACTCTTCCCGGGTTTTGCATCAAAGTATAAAGCATATAAGTCCGCCGCAGCCCTCGTTAATAATGCGTTCCAGCGTTTCCTGCAATTTAAGGCGGGCGTCAACAGGCATACGGTAGAGCTTGTTGTGAAGTCCTTCATTAACAAGTTCGTGCAGGGATTTTCCGAAAATGTTTGATTCCCAGATTTTCTGCGGACTTTCTTCAAATTCTTTCAGCAGGTACATGACAAGCTCCTCTGATTGCTTTTCCGAACCGACAATGGGGTTTACTTCTGTGACGATATCTGCTTTCATCATGTGAATGGACGGAGCAGAAGCTTTCAGACGAACTCCGTATTTGCCTCCCTGCTTCACGATTTCAGGCTCTTCGAGAGAAAGCTCGTCGATCGTGGGCATTACAATGCCGTAACCCGTTGCTTCGACCTCAGAAAGAGCATTTTCAATTTTTTCGTACTTTTTCTTAACAGCCGTCAAGTCTTTAAGCAACGGCATAAGGTCGCTTTCTCCGTTTATTTCAATGCCTGTTTCCTCGCCAAGAATTTTAAAGAAGAGATTGCTTTGCAGGTCAACACATATTTCGGCGCTGCCTTTTCCAAGATCTATGCCGGAAATCAATGCACGGCTTATGTTTTCGCAGCATGATATGCTGTCTGCGACACCGTCTATGTCACGGACGTACCTTACGTTTTCTGCAGCTGTACGGATACTGTCAAAAACGTTGCTTTTAAGCCAGTGTCCCTTTGCAAGACCGGTTATCCACTTGGGCATACAGATATTTATTTCCTTAACGGGAAATGCGTAAAGTACCTGCTTCAATATACTGTTTATGCTCTCTTCGTTCAGATCTACGCAGTTTACGGGAATTACCGGCGTTTTATATTTTTCAGAAAGCTCAGAAGCAAGCCGTTTTGACTCCGGAGAATCGGGATAAACACAGTTGAGAAGCACTACAAACGGTTTATTTATGGAATTAAGTTCGTTTATCACACGCTGCTCGGCTTCTTCGTATTCTTCCCTCGGAATGTCGGAAATGCTGCCGTCGGTAGTTATAACCAGACCTATAGTGGAATGATCCTGAATGACCTTTCGTGTACCGACTTCGGCTGCCATAGCAAAGGGGACTTCTTCCTCAAACCAAGGTGTAATGACCATTCTCGGCGCTTCATTTTCGATATATCCTATTGCGCTTGGTACGATATATCCCACGCAGTCAATCATTCTTACATTAAATCGAGCCTTATCGCCTATGGTTACTTCGACCGCTTCTTCGGGAATAAATTTCGGCTCGGTAGTCATGATGGTTTTTCCGGCTGCTGATTGGGGAAGCTCGTCAACAGCACGTTCGCGCCTGTAATCGCTTGAAATATTCGGTATAACAAGCTGCTCCATAAACTTCTTGATAAAGGTTGATTTTCCCGTGCGGACGGGTCCCACAACGCCGATATAAATATCGCCGTCGGTACGTTTCGCTATATCGCAGTAAATATCATTGTTTGTCATTACGGTATACCTCCATTAAACTTTTTTAAACGATCGGAATAAGTATCATTCCGATGCCTGAAACCATATCGTCCTCAATTTCATTTTCCTCCATAATTGCCGAAACGGAGGTGCCGTATTTTTTTGCAATTTCCCACAGGTCTTCGTTTTCATCGGTAAAGTAAAGCTTTAAGGCATAGTTGTTATTACGGTTCAGCGGCTCGGATTCGTCAATGTTAATTTCGGTGATTCCGTTGAGATTTACACTGTCGGAAACAGTACCGTTTATTTTGATTTCTGCTTTGGCTTCAACGCTGCTGTCCGAAGCAAGATTGTATGAGCAGGAAACGGGAGCAAGCTTAAATTCCGCAGTTGAGCTGTCTGTTATTCCCTCTGCCGGAACCGAAGCTGTGAAGGGTTCTTCCTTTTCAATAACTACGGGAGCGTCCTCGCTGTTTTTCGCCATGACCGTGTAAGAAGCGCTGCCGTTTATAATTACCTGACCGTTTTCCGGGTCGGGTCTTGAGTTCACACTGTTTATGGCGCACCATACGTCATATATGCAGTCAATACCTCCGTCGGGATAGTCAAGAGTGCCTTTTACAACAAATGATGAGTTGACCGGCTGCGGCGGAAGTTCAATTTTTACATCGGATTTCATGCTGTCGGTTTTGTATGCAGTTGAATATTCGTCCACAGCAAGATCGGCGGAGGCTGTACGGTATGCTGAACAGTTGATAAGAATGGAAAGGGTACATTCCGCAATTTTGGAATTTCCGTCACCGTCGGAACGGGGCTCTATATCACAGGAGATGACCTCGGCGTTCACCGAGCAGGAGTGCCTTTCGTCTATGCCCTCCATGTCAATTATCTGTGAAAACGGCAGGGTAAACTGCATTGCCTCCATACTGTCGGCGCCGTCCTTTTCACAGCTGTAAAGCATATTAATGTATACCTCGCCCTTTGCGATAAGCTTGTTTGCGATAACTTTTTTGTCGTTTGAAGCAACCACGGCGCTGCTGCGCAGAATGTTTATTATCGGCGGCTTTGAAAGTCCCAGATCAAATTCCTCATTGACGGTAATGCGCTTAGCAGCGTAAAGCCTGTTTGACGGATATGTTACGGGAATTTTTTTGAGCTGTATTCCGCCGCCGAATGCGTCGCAGACTATTTCCTTTTTGTTTAGGTCGGAAACCTTGATTTTAATTGTTACCGCACCGCGGATATCAAGTCTGCGCTGATTTACCGCACGGCAGTTTATATAGTCGGTCTGAGGAACGATACATACTCTCGGGTCGTTACACATTCTGCCAAGCTCAACAGTTTTGGTGTATGTAAGCTTCTGGTCAACCGACTGCACAGCGCTGCTGTTTTCGCTGCAATAAAGTATTCTTACGCACACCTGCATTTCATATGTAAGCCTGTCTCCGTTTGTACTGTACGATAAAATTGACGGTGCAGTAATGCACTTAAGTATCTTGAATATCTCCGGGTAATAATCGGGAAGCACATAGTCAAGCTCAACCGACTGTTCCTGAGTTCCGTCAAAAATCAGCTCGGATGATGTTATTTCTTCTCTGTTGACTTTGAAATCCATATATATTCCTCCTTGTATTGCGTGTTTGTCACAGCTGCTGAAAAACGCTGACCGCATTTCCGCCATACATTAAACGACTGCTCCGCGTTAATCAGCTTTTTCCTAACACATTATATTTAAGCAGCAAGGCTTGTATGCCTGTAATTTCACTTTATTTATGAATAAAAAGTTAAAATTCGCAAACCTCTTGCAATTTTTATGTATATGTTGTACAATGTAATCAATTACATAGCAAAGGAGTTTTGTTCATGAAGTTTGCAGACGGCTTTTGGCTTAATAAAAGAGGCTTTGAAGTAAATTATGCTTCTCAGGCTTATGAGATCACGGCAGGTAAAAATTTTATTAATGTTCTTGCCACATCTACATATATCCAGAACAGGGGCATGACTCTTGGCGGTCCTGTTCTTGATATTACTTTTTCTTCCACACAGAAGAACGTTATAAAGGTTACTGTCGACCACTACAAGGGTACTCTTGATAATATGCCCAAATTCGAGCTTAACGAGGATCAGGGCTATACTCCGGAGATCAAAGAGTATGACGAATACTGGGAGCTTGTTTCCGGAGGTACAAAGGTAAGGATCGGCAAATTCAGCTGGAATATCCAGTATTTCTACAAGGATAAGAAGCTGACAGGCGGCGCTTGGAGAGCTACTACCGTTGTAAAAGAAAACCAGTTCAGCGTTTCCACTCGTCTTGCACATACTCAGGATGAGACTTTCTGGAGCTATCCCCAGGACGAGCGCAGCACTTATATGCGTGAGCAGCTTACTCTCTCCGTTGGTGAAAACATTTACGGCTTCGGCGAGAAATTCACTACATTTGTTAAGAACGGTCAAAGCGTTGAAACATGGAATTCCGACGGCGGAACCTGTTCCGACCAGTCTTACAAATGTATTCCTTTCTATGTTTCCTCAAGAGGCTACGGTGTATTTGTAAACAACTCCGACAAGGTTTCTTACGAGGTTGCTTCCGATACTGTTTCCAAGGTTTCATTTACAGTTCCCGGCGAGCATCTTGAATACTTCATGATCGGCGGCGAAAATCTTACAGAGGTTCTTTCCAATTATACAACACTTACAGGAAAGCCTGCGCTTCCTCCTGCATATACTTTCGGACTTTGGCTTACTACTTCGTTCACTACAAAGTACGATGAAGAAACGGTTACTTCCTTTATCGACGGTATGGCTGAACGTGATATTCCGCTTCAGGTATTCCATTTTGACTGCTTCTGGATGAAGGAATTTGAATGGTGCAATTTTGAGTGGGATAAGAGAC
>JBJESH010000352.1:0-7149 GCA_051882695.1 Oscillospiraceae bacterium
ATGATAGGAAAAGAAATTATTTTCAAAAAGCTTGCGTCGGCGGGAAAGCAGATCGTCGGTATTACCTTTGTCCAGTCGATAGGTACGTTTTTGTTTGTTTCGCTGGTATTTGCAATAGTATTTTTATGCATGGGCATTCCTGCGTATCTTGCTCTTGTGTTCGGAGGTATCGCTCTGGCAACCGCACCTGCTCCGGCTCTTTCAATTGTCAACGAGTACCGCACAAACGGTCCTGTCACAAAAACGCTTATCCCCTTGGCAGCAATAGATGATGTAATAGGCGTTGCCGTGTTCTTTACGGTTATTTCTGTTATCGGCTCGGTAATGGGCGGAGAGTCAGGCTCTCCGCTTGCCGTAATAGCGTCGGTGTGCCTGCCGTTTGTTATCGGAATAGGCACAGGAGCTATAGCATCCGCTATAATAAAAAAAATAAACAATAAAAAAGTGAATTTTGTTTTGCTGCTGCTTTTTCTCTGTATTTCAGCGGCAATAGGAATTGCAGTAGATATTTTAGTATTCCGTTCATTCAGACTTAATTACATTTTAACGGGAATGGCTTTCAGCGCCGTTTTAGTCAATCTTGTACCCGAGGAAAAAACAGCGGAGATATTTGAAATGTATCGTCCGATATTGAATTTGTCGCTGGTTTTAGTAATTGTAAATCTGGGAATGCCGCTTGATTACCGCTTGATAGCAGGAGCAGGTCTGTTTACAGCCGTGTATATAATTTCCCGCGCGGCAGGCAAGATAGGCGGAGCATATATAGGCGGAAAAATAACAAAAGCGCCGCCGACGGTAACAAAATTTCTCGGATTTACATTGCTGCCTCATTCGGGAGTATCTCTCGTATTTACGGGAATTGCCGTTAGTACATTAACGGGCATAGACCCTGACCTTGCCGCCATTGTTCAGGGAACTATCGCAGCAGCGGCGATAATCAACGAGATAGTTGCCGTAATTACAGCAAAATACGCCTTTATATGGGCAGGAGAAATAAAAAAAGAGTGCAGTGAACAATAAAAAATACGGCTGTGTCGGTAAAGGGGAGTCCCGTACCGATACAGCCGTTTACATTATGCGTTTTTAGTATCAGCTATCTTAATCATTTCATCAAGAATAATATGCGCCGCTTCCGATTTCGGCATAATTTCAAGCTCTTTTTCGCAGTCGGCAGTTATCAGAGTAATAATGTTGGTGTCAGTACCGAAGCCTGCGCCTGCTTTCCTGAGACTGTTTGCGCATATCATATCGCAGTTCTTTGAAGCAAGCTTTTTCCTCGAATTTTCAAGAACATTGTCTGTTTCCATGGAAAATCCGCAGATGACCTGACCGTTTCGCTTGTGTTCGCCAAGATATTTCAGGATATCCTTGGTGCGCTTCAGCTCTATTTTCATATCGTCGTCGGACTTCTTTATCTTTTCGTCTGCGGCGGAAACGGGCGTGTAGTCGGCAACCGCCGCCGCTTTAACAATAAGATCATATTCGTCCGGATTTTCCGTGACCGCATTGAACATATCCTCGGCGGACGTTACATTTACCGTGTTCACGAACATAGGCGGCTCAACGTCCATGTGCGCCGCAACAAGAGTGACATCCGCACCTCTCAGCATAGCTGCTTCCGCAATTGCACAGCCCATTTTCCCCGACGAGTGGTTTGTGATGAATCTTACCGGGTCGATAGCTTCACGGGTAGCGCCTGCGGTAACAAGCACCTTTTTGCCTGTCATATCCTTTTCAAAAGCGATCTCCCTTAGAATATATTTCAGCAGTACCTCTTCATCGGGCATTCTGCCGTCGCCGCTGTCGCCGTTGGCAAGCATACCGTAGTCCGGAGCAACTATCTCATACCCGTAATGCTTCAGCTTTTCGATATTATCCTGCACGATAGGGTTGTGGAACATATTGTGGTTCATTGCAGGAGAAACGATTTTTTTGCATGGACAAGCCATGACTGTTGTTGTCAGCATATCGTCCGCAATACCGTTGGCAATTTTCCCGATAACGTTAGCCGAAGCCGGAGCTATCATAACAACATCCGCCTGCTTTGCAAGAGCAACGTGTTCAACGCTGTACTGAAAATTGCGGTCAAAGGTGTCGATAAGGCACTTGTTTCCCGTCAGAGTTTCAAAGGTAATGGGATTTATGAAATTCACCGCATTTTCGGTCATAAGCACCTGAACATTGCAGTGAAGCTTTTTCAGCATTCTTGCAAGATTTGCAATCTTATAAGCGGCAATACTTCCCGTAACGGCAAGCACCGCAGTTTTTCCGTTAAGCACAGACTTCACACTCCACACTTTGTAATTTATTTTATTATACCACTGCCGACTGTGCAAGTCAATCTAAAGTATGAAGTAATAAGACGGGAATTATTAAAAAATTCAGAAAAAATATATAAAATCGAGGAAAAATGTGATATAATGAATAGGTATTGTATTGTATCCCCTTTTGGGGAATGATAACAAGGAGGAAAATTTAATATGAAAAACTCAAAGACAAGAAGCCTTGTGATTATGGGAATACTGACGGCTCTTATGCTGATCTTTTCCTTTACGCCTATCGGAACTATCCCAATAGGACCTCTTTCCATATCACTGAACGTTATCCCCGTGGCGATCGCCGCAGTAGTGCTTGGCCCTGCAGGAGGAGCTGCCGCAGGAGCTGTTTTTGGAATGCTGAGCTTTCTCCAGTGCTTCGGAATAGGAATCCCCAGCGGAATGGGTGCTGCACTTGTTGCAATAAACCCCTTCCTTGCATTCGTTCAGAGATTTATTCCCAGACTGCTTGACGGACTGCTTGTAGGTCTGCTTTTCAGGGCTGTATCAAAGAAAAACAGCACCGCAGCCTGCTTTTTAACAGGTTTCTTCTCTGCATTTCTCAACACACTGTTCTTTATGTCCGCACTGGTGCTGCTTTTCGGAAATACGGAATACATTCAAGGTCTTATGGACGCCAAGGGCACACACAATGTATTTCTGTTCATCTGCCTTTTCGTCGGCGTAAATGCCATATGCGAAATGGTCGTTTCCACGCTGCTCACAGGAGCGGTCGGTACTGCGCTTATTAAGGCAAGGGTAATTCCCTCACCGGAAAAGCCTAAGAACGTGCAGGCTGAACAGGCGGAAACGATTTAAATTCGGAGGCTTATCAGAAGATGGTTCTTGCTGTTGATATCGGAAACTCAAATATCGTGCTCGGCTGCTTTGAGGGCAGCGAGATAAAATTTGTGGAAAGGCTTTCAACGAACCTTAATTCCACCGAGCTTGAATATACCGTACTTATAAAAACTATCCTTGAGCTTAACAACCTTGACGGCTATACATTTGCGGGAGGAATAATCTCCTCCGTAGTTCCCTCAGTCACCCAAACGGTCAAAAAAGCCATGGAAAGACTTACGGGACAGCATATCATGGTCGTTGAGCCGGGACTGAAAACGGGTCTGAAGATCCTGCTTGACAATCCTGCACAGCTTGGAAGCGACCGTGTCGCCGACGCAGTTGCGGCTATCAACTTCTACCCATGTCCGCTTATAATCATAGATATGGGTACAGCCACTACGATATCCGTTATCGGCAAGGATAAAAGCTTTCTGGGCGGAATGATAATCCCGGGACTTCGCGTTTCGCTGGATTCGCTTGCGAACCGAACATCACAGCTTCCCAAAATAAGCCTTGAACCGCCTAAAAAGATAATAGCCGCAAATACAACAGACTGTATGAAAAGCGGCATAATCTACTATACCGCTTCGGGAATTGACGGCGCTGTTGAACGCCTTGAAGCCGAGCTTGGCGAAAAGTGTACGGTCATCTCAACAGGCGGACTTGCAAACACCATTATCCCGTACTGCAAACGTGATATAATCATTGACGATAAGCTTCTTCTGAAAGGACTTATGGTCATCTACAATAAAAACAAATAATACAATACAAAAATCGCCGCACGGAAAATATCCATGCGGCGTTTACTTATTTTTATTCTGCAACGGTTATCTCAATAGTTCTGAGAACAGCACCGTTGTCCTTGCGTGAAATTGTTATCTCGGCACTTCCCGAAGCAGCGGAGGAAAGCGAAAAGCTTCCGCTGAATGAACCGCTGTTACGGACATTTTCACAGTCGGCGGAAATTTCAAGTCCGCTGCTGTCGGTAAAGGTAAGCACAAATGATATGGGTGCGGAAATAGAGTCCGTACCTGCATTGCAGGATACCAGCAGAACGTCATTCTTCCTGAATACCGTAGTGTAATAGCCTCCTGCCGAGGTGATACCGTCGGCATACCAGTTTTCGTGGTCGTCGGGAAGCTTGTCTGCGGCAGCTTTTTTCTGCGCCGAGCTGTCCGCATAGGTGCTCAGAAGAGCAAAGACGGAACGTGCCGAAGCAGGGTCGGAGTCTGTCAGCGACTTTCCAAGCTCATACCGTGCTTTATAAAGCATAGCGGCTGAATCCTTGTATGTACCCGAATTTTTGAACATTGCCGCCGCCGAGGGATAATCACCGTTTTCCATACATTTCAGACCGTATTCATAAGCTGCCCGTACAAACATATCGCTTGAATTTCTGAAATCTCCGAGAAAATAAAAGCCCCTGACTATCTCCTCGGAAACGCCCTTCTGCGCATATTCCGAATTGTAAAAGCTGTATGTGCATTGCTTTGCAAGCTCAGCGGAATCCTTGTAATCACCAAGGCGGTAGAAATTATCGGCAGCGGTCTTGTAATCGCCGCTTTCTCTTGCCGAGGAAGCGCCGAGATAGCGGTATTCCGCAACAACGCTGCTGTCACAATATTTTTCCGCAATTTCCGCAGCACCGAAATAATCTCCGCTTTCGGCAAGCGCACCTATCTTTTCAAGAGCAGTCTGTTCGGCAAGCTCGCTTTTTCCTGCGGCGGCATAAACCGACATAGCCGCGTCGTAATTACCTTCGTTAATATAGTTTTCCGCGATTTTCAGCATACATTCCAAAGCTTTTTCGTCCGAGTCGGAATAGCCGTCAAGAGCCGTGAAAGCGTCTGCCGCCTCGGGGAAAAGTCCGTCTGCAAAAAGCTTTTCCGCAGCTCCGTAACCGCATTTCGATATATAATCCGCACTGTCTTTGTAACCGTCCAGCACCGAAAATACCGCCGAAGCCTTTTCAAATTCTCCGTTTTGATAAAGCCTTTCAGCGCTTCTGTACCTGATCTCGGGGACTGCATAATTTGGGATAACGAAAGCACAGACGCATATAAGAATAATGCACGATACAGCGGCAGCTGCGAAAAACGGCGGAATTTTCCTTTTTGGCTGAATTTCGGCTTCAGCCGTTTCCGTAACGGTTTCGGCAGGCTTTACTATAAAAAAGCCGTCTTTTTCGTCAAATCTGTCCGTAATCAGACCTTCGGAAATATTTCCGGAAGCTTCTGCGGCAGGCTCACTTTCTTCCGACGCCTTTTCATCGGCTTCCGAAATAGGCTTTTCTTCGGTATTATCTACGGGGTTTTCCTCAACATCAACGGGACTTTCCTCAACGTCTTGAACAGCTTCGGCAGGAATATCTTCCGCATTTGTTTCAGCCCTGCTTCCGCAGTAAGGACAGAATTTTGCGGTCTCACGCAGTTCTTTTCCGCAGTTTGTGCAGTACATATCAGTTTTACGCTTCCGTCAGGGAGCGCCCCTCCTTTCCCGAAAAATCATAACCACATTTAGTTTACTCCAATATTCCCGTAAAGTCAAGCATTTGTTTTGAGGCGGTTTCCACGATACGAACGGCAAATCAGCATTATGTACTTTAAATAATGTAATTGTGAAAAAACATTGACAAATCTTTTGGTATGAGTTATAATGAGTTATAATGCGTTGGATTATGCTTTGATATATTAATGCTTTAAAGTAAATTCGATAATCAATATAAAAGGTGGAATTATAAAATGGGTATTTTTGACGGACTTTTCGGCAGCTACAGCAAAAGAGAACTTGCCAAAATAGAGCCTATCAAGAATAAGGTCCTGAATTTGGAGGACGAATATGCTGCAATGTCAGAGGAGACGCTGAAATCGCAGACAGCTATTTTAAAGGAACGTCTTGCAAAGGGCGAGACCCTTGACGATATTCTTCCCGAAGCGCTTGCGACCGTCCGCGAGGCAGCTTGGAGAGTTCTCGGAAAGAAGCCGTTCCCCGTGCAGATAATAGGCGCTATCGTTCTGCATCAGGGACGTATCGCAGAAATGAAAACAGGTGAAGGTAAAACTCTCGTTGCCTGCTGTGCGTCATATCTCTGCGCTCTTGAAGGAAAGGGCGTTCACGTTGTTACCGTAAACGACTATCTTGCAAAGTTCCAGTCTGAGGAAATGGGCAAGGTTTACCGCTACCTCGGTCTTACTATCGGCTGTATCCTTCACGAGCTTAATAACGACCAGCGCCGTGAAGCTTATAACTGCGATATCACTTACGGTACGAACAACGAGTTCGGTTTTGACTACCTCCGTGACAATATGGTCATCTATAAAAAGGAGAAGGTTCAGCGAGAGCATCACTTTGCTATCGTGGACGAGGTCGACTCTATCCTTATCGACGAGGCGAGAACTCCGCTTATTATTTCGGGCAGAGGCGATAAGTCCACCGAGCTTTATACTCTTGCAGACAAGTTTGCAAAGACCCTCAAGCCTTATATCGTAGTCGAAATGGATAACAAGGTAGACCAGGAAGAAGCTTCCGAAAACTGCGATTACATCATCGACGAAAAGGCTAAGACCGCAACTATCACCCGTCAGGGCGTTAAAAAGGCAGAGAAATACTTCAACGTCGTAAACCTCTACGACGCCGACAATTCAACGCTTCTTCACCATGTAAACCAGGCGCTCAAAGCTAACGGCGTTATGAAGAAGGATATTGACTACGTTGTCAAGGACGGCGAAGTCGTTATCGTTGATGAATTTACCGGACGTCTTATGATGGGACGCCGCTTCAACGACGGTCTGCATCAGGCTATCGAAGCCAAAGAGGGCGTTAAGGTAGCTCATGAATCAAAAACTCTTGCAAGCATTACATTCCAGAATTACTTCCGTCTCTATAAAAAGCTTTCCGGTATGACAGGTACAGCCATGACCGAGGAAGAGGAATTTAAGGAGATATACAAGCTGGACGTTATCGAGATACCTACCAACCGTCCTGTTCAGCG
>JBJESH010000353.1:0-7148 GCA_051882695.1 Oscillospiraceae bacterium
ATTATTCCTTATACTTTGTGATACAGAGTGTTGCGTTGTGTCCGCCGAAGCCAAGGCTGTTTGTCAGCGCCGCATTGACGGTCATATTTCTGCCGCCCTCTGTGCAGTAATCAAGATCGCACTCGGGGTCGGGTACTTTATATCCTCTTGTAACGTGAACGTAGTCGTTCTGTACCGAAAGTGCGGTAACGACTGCTTCAACTGCGCCTGCTGCACCGAGAAGGTGTCCTGTCATGGATTTGGTGGAGTTGATAGCTACCTTTCTTGCCGCTTCTTCGCCGAGAGCGACCTTGATAGCCTTTGTTTCATACTTGTCGTTAAGTCCCGTTGATGTGCCGTGAGCGTTGATATAGTCGATATCCTCGGGCTTGAGACCTGCTTCTGTATAAGCGTTTACCATACCTCTTGCTGCTGCGTCACCCTCGGGGGAAGGACTTGTCATATGGTAAGCGTCGCCTGTTGCGCCGTAGCCGGAAATTTCCGCATAGATCTTTGCGCCTCTTGCCTTTGCGTGTTCAAGCTCTTCAAGGACAAGAGCGCCGCTGCCCTCGCCCAGAACAAAGCCGTTTCTTTCGCCGTCGAAGGGGATAGAGCATCTGTCAAGGTCATCGGAACGGGTCAGAGCCTTCATATTATTGAAGCCGCCGAGAGCGAATTTGCCCACGCAGGATTCTGCACCGCCTGCGATGCAAACGTCAAGGTAGCCGTCCTTGATCTTTCTGAAGGCTTCGCCGATAGCGTGTGTTGAGGAAGAGCAGGCTGTAGTGGTGCAGAAGTTGTCGCCCTTGAAGCCTGTGCGCATTGATATCGTACCTGCCGCCATGTTGCCTATCATCATGGGTACATAGAATACTGAAATTCTGTCTGCGCCTTTTTCGAGGAACTTTTCATGCTCCTGAAGGGTAAGGTTAAGGCCGCCGATGCCTACGCCGAATATTACGCCTGCGCGGTAAGGGTCAACGTCCTTGAAATCGCTGCCGCTGTCGGCAAGAGCGTCAAGTGCGGACACTACCGAGAACTGTGTGAAGCGGTCCATACGGCGTGCTTCTTTCTTGTCGATATACTTTTCGCAGGAGAAATCCTTTACTCTTGCGGCTATTTTAACGTCGAAATCCTCGCCTGTGATATCGTCAACAAAGCCGAAGCCGTGCTGACCGTTTTTAAGGCTGTTCCAGAAATCTTCAACGGTATTTCCAACGGGCGAAACCACGCCCATACCGGTAATTACTACTCTTTTACTCATTGTTTTATGATCCTTTCTGTATAAAGGTATATTATTTTTACAATATGTTTAAATTCAATTCTAAGCAGCTTCGCTGCTTCCGATAATACTTATTTTAAACAGAAGTGCCGATGTTTTTCGCATTGCGAAAAAACTCGGAGACAAACAACGAAGCTGTTTTGTTTTTTACATTGAAAGTCCGCCGGATATCTCGATAGTCTGTCCGGTTACATAAGCTGCGTCCTCGGAGCAGAGGAAGGATACCACGCCGGCAATCTCCTCAACTGTGCCATAGCGCTTCATTGCGATAGCTTCAAGCATTTTTGCTTTCTGCTCATCGGTAAGCTTATCGGTCATGGGAGTCTTGATAAATCCGGGAGCAACTGCATTTACGTTGATATTTCTTGAGCCAAGCTCCTTTGCGGCAGTTTTGGTCATACCGATGATAGCCGCCTTTGAAGCGGAATAGTTGATCTGACCGGGGTTTCCGTAAAGTCCTGCAACGGAAGCAAGGTTAACTATTTTGCCCTGCTTCTGGCGTATCATAACGTTTCCTGCAAGCTTCATCATGTTGAAAACGCTCTTCTGATTTACTGCGATCACCATGTCGTACTGCTCTTCGGGCATTCTTGCCATAAGTCCGTCACGGGTGATGCCTGCGTTATTTACAAGAACGTCAATTGTACCGAAGCGTTCCTTTACCGCTTTGACCATTTCCTCACAGTCTGCATATTTTGAAACATCGGCGCAGAATATCTCAGCCTCAACGCCGAGAGCGCGGATATCCTCTGCAATGGAATTATTTTCAAACATACCTTCGTTAAGGTCGTTCAGAGCGATGTTGAAGCCGTCCTTTGCAAGTCTGAGGGCGATCGCTGCTCCGATACCTCTTGAAGAACCTGTTATAATTGCTGTTTTAGCCATAATATTTTATCCTTTCGTTTACTATGCGTATATTTTTCTGTAATTATCCGTTAAGTGAAAATATGTGTGAGATCCCTTTGATTCGGGAAGCTCCTTTTCCGGAATAAAAAGCTCGCTGTAAAGCTGTTCGGTCCGTCTGACGTTTATTTTAAGGTCGTACTGCTTTTTTCGGGATTCGTCAAGCTTTCTCGCTTCGGTCTCCATTCGGCGTATGCTTATCCGCACCGAAAGGCTGCCGTAGACGGAATAAATGCCTATTACCGCAAGTATTACGAAAAAGCGGCTGTTTTTATCCCACATGGAAAAAGCCAGAAGCACGCCCTGTATTATAAGCAGAACAACGCTTTTCTGCGTCAGAATTTCAATTGCTTTATTTAAATAGCTTTCCAGCATATCGAAAAATTCCGAGTTATAGCAGTCGTAAACCATTAATATCATTTTCCCGACGGGAAAATGCACTCCTTTCGTGTTTCCGTGTAAAAATCAATAGTCCATTATTATTGCACCCAGAGTCAGACCTGCACCGAAGCCTACAAGGCAGATGCGGTCGCCGTGCTTTACTGTGCCGTCAGCAATGGCTTCGCTGAGTGCGATAGGTATTGATGCGCTTGATGTGTTGCCGTGATTTGCTATATTCACGATAAATTTATCCATAGAAACTCCGAGATTTTTTGCGGCTGTTTCAATAATTCTGATATTTGCCTGATGGGGTATGAACCAGTCAATGGTGTTGATGTCAAGACCTATTTTGTCGGCGGCCTTCTGTGCCGCTGTAGGCAGAGCCTTTGTTGCGAACTTATATACTTCCTTGCCGTCCTGAACGAGATATTCGGTACCGGCGGAAAAGTCGCCTGTATCTATTTCGTCCTCGGCGGTTCTGAACGGGTGGTGTATCTTATGTGCTTTTGAGTAAAGGAAATGCGCGCCTGTGCCGTCTGCGCCGATATAGCTTGTAAAAAGCTTCTCGGAACGTCCTATTACAGCTGCTGCTGCGCCGTCGCCGAAAAGCACGCAGGTGGAACGGTCGGTGTAGTCGGTGATCTTTGACAGGGTTTCATTTGCGACCACAAGGACATATTTCATGTCGGGGTCGGTCTGGAGGTATCGCTTTGCGGCGTCTACTCCGTAAACAAAGCCGGAGCAGGCAGCGTTAAGGTCGTAAGCGGCTGCGTTTGAAGCACCCAGCTCGTTCTGTATCACGCAGGCTACCGAAGGAGTCAAAAAATCGTTTGTAATGGTAGTATCAATGATAAGTCCGATATCCTTTACGTCTATACCTGCGTTTCTGACCGCTTCCTTTGCGGCTTCTGCGCCCATTTTCCATGTAGGCTCGCCGTTGGTAAGGCGGCGTGCTCTGATACCTGTTCTTGTAGTTATCCATTCGTCGTTGGTTTCAACTATTTTAGCCATGTCGTCGTTAGTTACACAAAGGGCAGGTGTATATGAGCCCATACCCAAAATCTCAATTCCGAACAAAGCATTGACCTCCGTTTCACGACAGCCGCAAAAAAACTGCGGTTATCTCTTGTAATTTTACAATAAATATGGTATATTATTAGTATGATGTTTTCCTCCGTGAAAACGTTTTATGCGTTTTGGGCGGAAAAATCCGGTATATCGGCTTCTCCCTCAGCCGAATTTATCAGACCGTACATTACTATTGTAATATTTTTCACGCCCTTTGTCAACCGATTTCGGGGAATAAACTGTGTGGAAAAGCAAAAAAATTTCGCCGTATTCTGTGCAGAAACGGGACAGAAACGGGAATTTGTCCGCAGAGGGCGGTGGGCGGCATTTTTAAAAATGAAAGGAACACTATATTATGTCAAAAACCGTATTTTTATTTTCAGGTCAGGGTTCTCAGTATGTTGGCATGGGCAAAGAGCTTTGCGAGGCATATCCGCAGGTGGACGTATATAAAAGAGCGAGTGATATCCTCGGATTCGACCTTGCGGAAAAGATAAACAATTCCTCTGAGGAGGAGCTGGCGCAGACTGTTATTTCCCAGCCTGCTATTATGGCGACGTCTCTTACGGCATTTGAGATCATGAAGCTGAATGGTGTGGAGTTTTCCGCAGTTGCGGGACATTCTCTGGGTGAATATGCTGCTATGGTGGCTTCGGGAGTGCTTTCCTTTGAGGACGGTTTCAAGGTCATAAAGGCAAGAGCGCAGGCTATGCAGAAGGCTGCCGAAAACAGCGACGGCGCAATGTATGCCATCATCGGCAAGACTCCCGAAGAGATAGAGCAGGTATGTGTAGAGACCGAGGGCTATGTAGTTCCCGTAAACTACAATTCCTCCGCGCAGACTGTTATTGCAGGTGAGACTGCCGCAGCAGCAGACGCAGCGGCAAAGCTTGCAGGATCCGGTGCAAAGGCAGTAAAGCTTGGCGTTTCCTCGGCGTTCCACTCAAAGCTTATGCAGCCTGCGGCAGAGGAGTTTGAGGCGGCTCTGAACGGCATGGGAATTACCTTTAACAAGCCTGCGGTCTCATTCTATTCCAACCTTACGGGCGGCGAGCAGACCGATTTCGGAAATATGCCGGAAAAGCTTGCAAAGCATATTGTTTCTCCGGTCAAGTTTACCTCAGAGCTTGCGGCGCTTCAGGAGGCAGGCTATGAGAACTTTGTGGAGCTGGGTCCCAACAAGGTGCTGACGGGTCTTGTGAAAAAGACTCTCAAGGGCGTGAACGCAGTCAATGTTGAAAATGCAAAGACTCTTGAAAAAGCATTGGAGCTTTTCAAGTAATTTATTATTTTAATGATAGGAGAATTTTAAAATGACTTACGAAGAAATTTTTTCACAGGCTAAGGAAGCATTCACAAGCGGAGATACGACAGGCTTTGACGGCAATTTTGCCATTCAGGTGAATATTGTCGGCGAAGGAAGCGGCGCTTTCTATATTGCTTACAAAAACGGTGCGCTTGACGTTGCGCCTTATGAATACTACGACCGCGACGCTATACTTATCGCTTCCGCCGAGGACTTTATCAAGATCTCCGACGGCTCGCTCAATGCTGTTGCTGCTTTTACAACAGGCAAGCTTAAAGTTGAAGGAAGCATTGACAAGGCTCTGGAGCTTCAGAAGATGATCGAAGTTATGGGCAAAAATGCTAAAAATGCCAAGAAAGCAAAGTCCGAAAAGAAAAAGTAAGGATGCAGTGCAAATCAGTTTATAATACAAAAAGAAGGAATTAAAATGGCTAAATACGGTATTCTGGGTTATCCTCTGGGACACACTATGTCCCCTCCGATACACAAGCGGCTTTTCGAGCTTGACGGCAAGCCCGACGCAGAGTATGAGATATGCGAGTTTGCTCCCGAAACTCTTGCGGACAAGGCGGCTTATCTTAACTCGCTTTGCGGATATAATATCACGATCCCGTTCAAGGTAGATATAATAAAATATATCGACGAGCTGGATGGATCCGCAAAACGTTACAACTCGGTAAACTGTGTTGTAAACAGGAACGGCAGGAATATCGGCTTCAATACGGACTGCTACGGCTTTCTGCGTTCCCTTGAAGCAGGCGGAGCTAAGCTTGACGGAAGGGTTTTGCAGATCGGCTGCGGCGGCGTAGGCAGAATGATGGCTATTGAAGCTGCTCTTCACGGAGCAGATCTGACTATCGTTTCACTGCCGGAATTTATCGCAGGCGCTGAGGCTGCTGCCGATGAGGCAAGGGCGCTTAATCCAAATGCGAAAATAAAGGTAATTACTCATGATGAGATAGAGGGTGAATTCGACCTGCTGATGAATGCAAGTCCTGTGGGAATGTACCCCAAGGTGGAAGGCTGTCCCGTAAGCGAGCAGGTCATCAAAAGCTGCAAATGCGTTTTTGATGTTATTTACAACCCGAATGTTACAAAGCTGATGGACATTGCTCAGAAAAACGGCATAAAGGCTATCGGCGGCATGGCCATGCTGGTATGGCAGGCTGTTGTGGCTCATGAGATATGGGACGGCGCCAAGTATAATGATGAGGATATTGAGGCGCTTATTTCTGATATGAGAGAGGCTCTTGCAAAATAATTATTCTTTGACGAAATAAACGACGCAGGAGGAAGGGCGATGAAGCTGAATCGTAAGCTGCTTGTTGCCGCAAAGGGCATAAGCGTGTGGTGGGGTATTTATCTTATTCTCGGCTGCTGTGCAGGCTTTGCGGTCAAGACGATCCAGGGGCTTTTTATGGCTAAGGACACGTTTGAAATTATAATGTATACGCCGCTGATGTGCGCAGGCTCGCTGGTTCTTGCGGTCGTTACATATTTTGTTAATCTGGTCGTAAAGCGTGCTCCTATGAAAAGACTGAGAAAAAAGCTTTTTGCTATAGTTAAAAATGAAGGCTTTTCACAGCAGTATATAAATATGCTTTTTGACAATGCAAGAGGGGAATTTAAAAACATTCTGCTTATTGAGGCGGCTTCTGCTTATTGCCTCAGAGGCGAGGCGGAGAACGCTTCAAAGGCTCTTGACGCTGTCGATCTGGTGAGTATACTGGACATTGCCCGTTCTACGGGGGATTTCCGTACGGCGGCGTATTATTACTGCGAGAAAATGGTTCTCAGTATAATAAAAAAGGATCCGGAGGGTGCTGCGAGAGCCTATGATGACGGTATCTATTATATTGACGCTTTTTCGGGAGATGATATCGTTATGGCTGTTCTTGCACTTTATCAGACGGAAGCAGGACTTTACAATTCGGCGATAGACACTATTGAAAGGATCAAGTGGCGCAGCTTGCCGCCGCTTATGAAAAAATACGGAAGAGCCTTTGCGGCGGAGATAAAGGCGAAAAATCTGCTGAACATCGGCAGATATGACGATGCGATAGTTTATGCGCGTATATCGCTTGAAGCTCCCTGCACGGAGTACATGGCTTCGCTTGCGGAGGAAACTATCAGAAAAGCGAAGCTTGAAAATAAGCAACAAAAGACCGAAGCCTGATGCACGGTCTTTTTGTTTTTATAGCGGCGGTGCGGTGATATAAATTATAGTTT
>JBJESH010000354.1:0-1781 GCA_051882695.1 Oscillospiraceae bacterium
ATGCTGCACAGGATCTCTTTATTTGTCACTTAGCAAGTATATCTTCGATTTTTTGCAGTTCTTCAACTGTAAAGTCTATTTTCTTTACAGCTTCGGCATTTTCAATTATCTGCTCGGGACGGCTTGCACCGATCAGAACGGTCGTGACCTTTTTATCTCTGAGCACCCATGAAAGCGCAAGCTGTGAAAGCTTCTGACCGCGTTCTTTTGCAACCTCGTTAAGAGCATTAAGCTTTGCAAGCATGGCTTCGTTAAGTTCTCCGCCGATCCATGTTCTTCCCTTTCCGACGCGCGAATCTTCGGGAACTCCGTTCAGATAGCGGTCTGTCAGAAATCCCTGATAAAGCGGTGAAAATACCGCAAGTCCAAAGCCTTCCTGCTCCGCAAAGTCGTAAAGCTTGTCATCTTCTATCCAGCGGTTAAGCATAGAATACGACGGCTGATTTACTACAAACGGAGTTTTCAGCTCACGGAAAATACTTATCATTTCAGCAGTCTGCTTTTTATTATAATTTGAAATTCCGACATATAGTGCCTTACCCTGACGAACCGCATTATCCAGCGCAAGTGCGGTTTCCTCAAGGGGTGTATTCGGGTCGAAAACGTGGTGATAGAATATATCCACATAGTCAAGTCCGAGACGCTTCAGGCTCTGGTCGAGAGAAGCTGTAAGATATTTTCTGGAACCGTTTTTATCACCATACGGTCCGGGCCACATATCGTATCCTGCCTTTGTGGAAATAATCAGCTCGTCACGGTATGCGCCAAGGCCTCTTTCCATGATACGGCAGAAATTTTCCTCGGCGGAACCGTTATAAGGATTTCCGTAATTATTTGCAATATCAAAATGCGTTATACCAAGATTAAACGCAGTATGGCACATACGCTCCATATTCTCAAAATTGTCCTTGTAGCCGAAATTCTGCCAAAGTCCGAGAGAGACCGCAGGCAGTTTAAGTCCGCTTCTGCCGCAGCGATTATAAACCATTGTTTCGTAACGGTTTTCATTAGCAATAAACATACTGTGACCAACCTTTCTCATGATTTTAAAAAACGTCCGCAAGCTCAGTGAAATTCACTGCCAAGCCGTAAACGGCTTTCTTTTCTTGCGGACGTTCATTTAATATTTTACTTTCAAGCAGCTGAATTAAGCGCCGTAGTAAGCCTTTCTGTAAAGCTCCTTAAGCTCTTCAATTCTGGGAAGTCTTGGGTTAGCTGTTGTACACTGGTCATCGAATGCCTTGTAAGCAAGACCCTCGAGAGCGTCGTTGTATACCTTTTCGTCGATGTAGGAACGCTGATCCTTTTCGCCTGCTTCCTTGATGGAGAGAGGAATTCCAACCTCGGTCATGAGCTTTCTTACAGCGTCTGCAAGAGCCTTAACGCCTTCCTGGTCGGAAGCTGTCTGAGGAACGAAGCCCATCATCTTTGCGATCTCAGCGTAACGCTCAGGTGCAATATAGTGGTCGTACTTAGGCCATGCAGCAAACTTTGTAGGTGTAGGCTGACCGTTGTACTCGATAACGTGCGGCAGCAGATAAGCGTTTGCAAGACCGTGCGGAATGTGGAACTCACCGCCCAGCTTGTGAGCCAGAGAGTGGTTAACACCGAGGAATGCGTTTGTGAATGCCATACCAGCAATACATGACGCATTGTGCATCTTCTCTCTTGAAAGCTCGTCAGCATTTGCGTATGAGCTTGGGAGATACTCAAATACAAGCTTGATTGCGTGGAGTGCAAGAGCGTCTGTGAAGTCGTTTGCAAGGATTGAAACATAAGCC
>JBJESH010000355.1:0-7071 GCA_051882695.1 Oscillospiraceae bacterium
CGCGGCAGCTGATACTATAAAAAAAGAAAGCATGAGCGCCGTTGCGGAGCTTCACAAAATGGGGATAAAGACTGTGATGCTCACAGGCGACAACAGCCGTACCGCAAAGGCTGTTGCAGGCGAGCTTGACATTGACAGCTTCATTGCCGAAGTCCTTCCCGAGGAAAAGGCGGAGCATATCAAAAAGCTTCAGCAGCAGGGAGAGCTCGTTGCAATGGCAGGCGATGGAATAAACGATGCTGTTGCACTCACTCAGGCGGATGTGGGAATTGCTGTGGGACAGGGTACGGATGTTGCTATCGAGTGCGCAGATATTGTTCTGATAAAGGATGACCTGCGTGATGTTTGCAAGGCGATACGTCTTTCAAAGGCAACAATACGAAATATCAAGCAAAATCTGTTCTGGGCATTCGGGTATAACTCTCTCGGTATACCGATAGCAATGGGTCTGCTGCACATTTTCGGCGGACCGCTTCTCGACCCTATGATCGCAGCAGCGGCAATGAGTCTCAGTTCGGTATCTGTCGTTTCAAATGCTTTGCGCTTAAAAACGGTTAAAATTGACAATGTAAAATAAAGGAGGATTTTTAAAATGAAAAGGAAAATTACGATCGATGGAATGATGTGCGAGCACTGTGCCGGTCACGTTAAGGAAGCTCTTAAAAATCTCGGTGCAGATGATATCGAAGTTTCTCTTGAGGGCGGCTATGCAGTGTGTGATACCGAAAAAAATGATGATGATATCAAATCTGCTGTTGAAGAAGAGGGATATGACGTAATATCAATTGAATAATATGGAATAAAGGGTGCAATTTTGTTTGCATCCTTTATTGTCGCTTTTTGATAAAAAAAATACACAAAATACTTGATTTTTGTTACTTATTATGATATAATCAAAAAAGTAATTCATAACTTAGGGGGGAGTTTTCCAATGAAGTCTGTAGGACGTAAGATATTTTTCAGCTGTGTTCTTATGGTAAGCATATCGCTCCTTGTTCTCGGAGTTTTTTCATGCGCAATGAACTATATAAATACCATGAACACCATCGAGCATAATATGCAGGAAATGGCAAGAAATTCAGCACGGCGTGTTGAATGGGAATTGAAAGCATTTTCAAATATTGCAGTTGACTTAGGAAGCACATCCGAGCTTGCTGACCCGAATGTTTCTGACGAGGATAAAATTACTTTGATCGAAAACCGTGCAAAGCAGTATGGTCTTCAGCGCTGTAACCTTATCGATGCAAACGGCGACGGAATTTACGGAAACAATTACAGTGACCGTGAGTATTTTCAGCAGGCTATGCTCGGAAACACATTTATTTCCGAACCGCTTATTTCAAAAATAACAGGCAATGTTACGATAATCGTTGCTGCTCCGCTTTGGAAAAACGGCAAGGCAGGCGGAGAAGTTATCGGCTGTGCATATGTTGTTCCGGATGAGGAGTTCCTCAACGATATAATGCGGGATATCAGCTTCAGCGAAAACAGCGCCGCTTATATGATAGACAGCGACGGCTGCACCATCGCCGATGTTGACAGCCAGCTTGTCAAGGACGGCGAAAATATTGAGGAGCTTGCTGCTGCCGATATAAGCGGAAAAGTCGGTTACCGGACTCTTGCAGCAGTTCACGAAAAAATGAGAAACGGTGAAAGCGGATTTGCAGAATACAGACTCAATGGTGTAAGAAAGCTTATCGGTTATGCTCCGGTTGAAGGAACTGACGGCTGGTCGCTGGCTGTATATGCTCCCGCAATTGACTTTGTTTATGATACATACAAGGGCATTTTCTTTACAATAATCGTATTTATAGTTGCTTTTGTAACTGCTACACTTATTTCCGTTAAATTGGGCAGCAATATCGGAACGTCTGTACGTTTGTGCACAGAACGTATCGAAAAGCTTGCATCCGGCGACCTTTCAAGCCCTGTACCGGAAATAATATCAAAAGATGAAACAGGCAGACTTTCGGACGCTACACAGACGGTTGTTGCAAGTCTTAATAACATTATAAGCGATATCGGACGTATACTTGAAGCAATGTCGGACGGAAACTTTAACGTTCATACAAGCGAGTGTGAGTCGTACTATGTTGGCGATTATGAAAAGCTTTTGCACTATGTACGCGATATCAACCATAAACTCAGCGCAGTAATGTCGCAGATAAACAATGCCGCAGATCAGGTTTCGGCAGGTTCGGATCAGGTTTCGGCAGGTGCACAGGCACTTTCTCAGGGAGCGACCGAACAGGCTTCTTCAATTGAAGAGCTTGCCGCTACGATCAACGTAATTTCCGAAATGATAAACGCCAATGCTGAGGACGCTTCTTCCGCAAGTGATAAAACAAACGATGCAGGCAGCGAAATGCAGGAGGCTAACGCCAAGATGGAGGCTCTTGTTTCTGCAATGAACGAGATCAGCGCTTCCTCGGACGAAACGAAGAAAATTATCAAAACTATCGAGGATATCGCATTCCAGACAAATATTCTTGCACTTAACGCGGCTGTTGAGGCTGCAAGAGCAGGCGTTGCCGGAAAGGGCTTTGCTGTTGTTGCCGACGAGGTAAGAAATCTTGCCGGAAAGAGCGCAGAGGCTGCCAAGAATACGACTGCACTTATTGAAAGCACCGTTTCAGCGATCGAAAAGGGAAATGCCCTTGTTGACGAGGTCGCAGAAAAGATGAATGCGGTTTCGGAAGCTGCAGGTCAGGTCGCAGTTATAAATGAAAAAATATCCAATGCTTCAAAGGAAGCAGCGGATTCTATCACTCAGGTCACTGTCGGAGTGGAGCAGATATCAGGCGTAGTTCAGACAAACTCGGCAACGGCAGAGGAGTCCGCAGCGGCTTCCGAGGAGCTTTCCGGACAGGCTTCCATGCTTAAGGAGCTTATCGGCTCATTTACTCTCCGTGAAGAGGATTAAAATTACAAAGTGTTGAAATTTATTTGATATGTATTAGGCGTCTACGCTGAAAAACGCTGAAAAATAAGTTTAAAGATAAAAGCGCAGACCAAAAATCTGCGCTTTTGTTATTTTGCTTGAATTTATAGTATTATATCATACGGGATAATGAATTACAAGCATTTTCCCATCAAAGTTATTGTAACAGGAAAGGAATTATATTTATGAAAAGCAATACATCGTGGCTGGATAATGCAGTGTTTTACGAGATCTATCCTCAGTCCTTCAACGATACCAACGGTGACGGGATAGGCGATTTTAACGGAATTATCGAAAAGCTGGATTATATCAAGTCTCTCGGCTGCAATGCGGTCTGGCTCAATCCTTGCTTTGAATCTCCCTTCGGCGATGCAGGATACGACGTTTCGGACTACTATTCCGCAGCGCCCCGTTACGGTACAAACGAGGATCTGAAACGGCTTTTTGAGGAATGTCACAAGCGTGATATGCACATTCTTCTTGACCTTGTCCCGGGACATACTTCCGTTGAACATAAGTGGTTTAAGGAGTCAATGAAAGCGGAGAAAAATGCTTATACCGACCGTTATATATGGACGGACAGCATTTGGGAGGAGCCTCAGGGAATGGGCTGCATCAGAGGAATATCCGACAGGGACGGTTCGTGCGCTGTAAATTTTTTCTCTCATCAGCCTGCACTTAATTACGGCTTTTATAAATGTGACCGTCCGTGGCAGCAGCCGATGGACGGCGAGGGACCCCGTGCAACTCTTGAAGAAATGAAGAATATCATGCGTTTCTGGCTGAGTATGGGGTGTGACGGGTTCCGTGTTGATATGGCAGGTTCTCTGGTAAAGCACGACGAGGACGGAAAAGGCACGATAAAGCTATGGCAGAATGTCCGTGAATTTCTTAATAGGGAATTTCCCGAAGCAGCAATGGTCTCCGAATGGGGCGAGCCGGACAAGTCATTGCAGGGCGGCTTTCACATGGATTTTCTGCTGCACTTCGGTCCGTCGCATTACAATGACCTTTTCCGCTGTGAAGAACCGTTTTTTTCAAGCCGCGGAAAGGGCGATGTATCGGAATTTGTGTCCAAGTACAAGGAAAATTATGAAAAGTCTGAAAAGAAAGGGCTTATCTGCATACCGTCGGGAAATCACGATATGGACAGACTTGCGCGGTCGCTATGCGGCGACGAGCTGAAGATCGCTTTTGCATTTCTGCTGTCGATGCCTGGTGCGCCTTTTATTTACTACGGCGACGAGATAGGCATGAGGTATGTTGAAGGACTTGCTTCCGTTGAAGGCGGCTACGGCAGAACGGGTTCACGTTCACCAATGCAGTGGGATAATACCGTCAACGCAGGCTTCAGTGCTGCACCAAAGGAAAAGCTTTATATCAAACAGGACGAAAGTGCAGACCGTCCTACAGTGCAGGAGCAGACCGCAGATGAAAATTCGCTTTGGCATGAGATACAGCGGCTGATAAGGATACGTCAGGCGCATAAAGCTTTGCAGAGCAATGGTGAGATAGCTTTTGTTTATGCCGAGAAAAATGCTTATCCTCTTGCATATCTGAGAAGTGCGGATGACGAAAAGATCCTTGTTATCATCAATCCCGCCGGCAGGGAGGTCTCCTTTGAGTGCGGATACCTTCCCAAAGAAAAAATATATTCCTTCGGCGGAGAAATCAAAGCAGCAGATGGACGGATATCTGTTCCTCCTTGTTTTTCCGGATTTTATATTATTGCATAATATTTTTGCTGCGGCACATCGTAACACCTAATTTTTAAATATAAATTTAAGCAGATTTTTGATTGTAAATTTGCATTAAATAACAGATTAATGTTGATTTTTTTTATTTTTGTGGTATAATGTTTATTAGTATGATTTTGTATATACTATATTACATAAATAAAAGGAAGTTGTGTTATGCTGGATATCAAATTTGTCCGCGAAAACCCGGACGCTGTTAAGGAAAATATCAAAAAGAAGTTTCAGGACGGCAAGCTGCCCCTTGTGGATGAAGTTATCGCACTTGATACCGAGCTTCGTGCCGCTAAGACCGAGGCGGATGAGCTTCGTGCAAACAGAAACAAGGTTTCCAAGGAGATCGGCGCTCTGATGGCTCAGGGCAAAAAAGACGAGGCTGAGGCTGCCAAGAAAAAGGTTACCGAGTTTGCAGACCGTCTTGCTGCTCTTGAAGTCAAAGAGGCTGAGCTTGAAGAAAAGCTTACCAAGGATATGATGGTAATTCCTAACATTATCGACCCCAGCGTTCCTATCGGTAAGGACGATTCCGAGAACGTTGAGCTGGAACGCTTCGGCGAGCCTGTCGTTCCCGACTTTGAAGTGCCTTACCACACCGACATTCTCGAAAGACTTGAAGGCATTGACCTTGACAGCGCAAGAAAAGTCGCAGGCAACGGTTTTTATTACCTTATGGGCGACATTGCAAGACTTCACAGTGCAGTGATCTCTTATGCCCGTGATTTTATGATAAACCGCGGCTTCACATACTGTGTACCTCCGTTTATGATACGCAGCAATGTCGTTACAGGCGTTATGAGCTTTGCCGAGATGGACGCTATGATGTACAAGATCGAGGGCGAGGATCTGTACCTTATCGGTACTTCCGAGCATTCAATGATAGGCAAGTATATTGACACTATCGTTCCCGAAAAAACGCTGCCACATACGCTGACAAGCTATTCACCGTGCTTCCGTAAGGAAAAGGGCGCTCACGGCATCGAGGAGCGCGGCGTATACCGTATCCATCAGTTTGAAAAGCAGGAAATGATAGTTATCTGCAAGCCTGAGGACAGCATGGAATGGTTCCACAAGCTCTGGAGAAACACAGTCGATCTGTTCCGTTCTATGGATATCCCCGTTCGTACTATCGAGTGCTGCTCCGGCGACCTTGCAGATTTGAAGGTTAAGTCCTATGACGTTGAAGCATGGTCTCCCCGCCAGAAGAAATATTTCGAGGTTGGAAGCTGCTCCAATCTCGGAGACGCTCAGGCTCGCCGTCTGAAGATCCGTGTAAACGGCGAGGACGGAAAGAAATATTTCGCTCACACTCTCAACAACACAGTTGTCGCTCCGCCGAGAATGCTTATCGCTTTTGTTGAAAATAATCTCTGCGAGGACGGCTCTGTTAAGATACCGGAAGTTCTCAGACCTTACATGGGCGGCCTTGAAAAGATAGTTCCCAAGAAATGATCTGCGGCAGAAAAATTAATTGACGGAGGATAATATTATGAAAAATATGAAGGTTTCAAAAAAGCTTATTTTGTCATTCGGTATAATTCTGATTTTCATAGTGTTTATAGTTTTCTGTACCTCGACCTCTTTTGGAGAAGTCAATAATATTATTGATATTTTTTACAACGAAGCATGCCTTGACGTTCAGAAATCGTATGACATTGAATGCAAGCTTCAGTCCGGCGGAAAAAATATGCTTCACGCTATTGCTGCAACTGACAGTGCTGAGGCAATCGAGAGACTTGAAACTGCAAAGGAAGATATTGCCGGAATTACAGAGGATATCGAGTATTTCAAAGAAAATTACGATGGGGATATGGCAGACGTTGAAGCTATCGAGGCTGACTGCAAGAAAATTCAGGCAACCTTTGAAAAGCTTTCAGAAAAAGTAAAAGCAAATGACAAGGACGGCGCTTTTGAAATATACAAAAACGAGATTTTGTCAGAGCTTGCCAGCATAAATACTTCCATAGAAAATATTCAGACATTTTCAAGCGAACTTATGGATTTTGAATATGACGAAGGACAGTCATGGACATCTATGGCACAGCTTATTGCTCTTGTGCTTGGTGCAGGTTCTATTGTGTGTGCATTAGCCCTTTCTACCTACATTACAAAGATGATCGTAGGCGGGATCAAGCAGGCGGAAAATGCAGCACAGAAAATGGCTGAAGGCGATTTTGACGTTGATATTACATACTCTTCAAAGGACGAGATCGGTCATCTTGTCAACTCTATGAGAAATCTCAGCGACCGCACAGGCAGAGTTATCACTGATATCGACAGAATGCTCGGCTCTGTTGCTGAAGGCGACCTGACTGTTGATTCCGGCGATGAGTCCATGTACATAGGTGCTTTCGGAAGCATTCTTTCTTCAATGAATAA
>JBJESH010000356.1:0-1760 GCA_051882695.1 Oscillospiraceae bacterium
ACGGTACATACAAGGTTTCAAAACCGTTTAATATTGCAAAGAGAGACGATATCAGCCCTCTTGCGGCAGATTTTGTATCCTTTATAATGAGCGCTGACGGTCAGGCGATTATTGAGGAAAAGGGTTACATCAAGGCTTCCGATAACGGTGCATATGCTTCATCGGGACTTGAAGGTACTATTGTTGTTGCAGGTTCCACATCGGTTGCTCCTGTAATGGAAAAGCTTGCTGACAAATACAAGGAGATCAACCCGAATGTTACGATCGAAATTCAGCAGACAGGTTCGAGCGCAGGTATGACAAGTACCATCGAAGGCGCATGCGATATCGGTATGGCTTCCCGTGAGCTTAAAGACAGCGAGCTTTCAGCAGGTATTTCTCCTACTGTGATCGCTATGGACGGCATTGCAGTTATCGTAAATAACAAAAACGATGTTGAAAACCTTACAAGCGAGCAGATCAAAGGCATCTACACAGGCTCAATTACCGACTGGAGCGAGGTTAAATAAGATTTCTTAAAATTCTTCCGAGATATTCCGTAGGACGTATTCGTCTGCGGAATATCTCTGTATGGAAAGAAGGAGGATTTGTTTGTTATCTGTATCAGCAAATAAATACAAGGAAAGCTTTATGAAGGGCGTTTTCCTTGTCTCAGCGTGCGTTTCGGTTATCGCAGTTGTGACTATATGTGTGTTTCTTTTTGCAAACGGCGTTCCTGCTATTGCAAAAATAGGTCCTGCCGAATTTCTTCTTGGAAAGTCATGGAAACCACTTGAAAACAAGTTCGGTATTTTTCCTATGATCGTAGGAAGCATTTATGTTACGGCAGGAGCAATAATAATCGGAGTTCCTATCGGAATATTCTGTGCTGTGTTCATGGCAAAATTCTGTCCGCGCGGACTTTATAAGATACTGAAGCCTGCTATCGAGCTTCTTGCAGGAATACCGTCGATCGTTTACGGCTTTTTCGGATTGATGGTAATAGTTCCCGTCATGCAGAATATTTTCGGCGGCAGCGGAAAAAGTATGCTTACGGCTTCTGTGCTGTTGGGGATCATGATCCTGCCTACTATAATCGGAGTTGCGGAATCTGCGGTGAGAGCTGTTCCCGAAAGCTATTATGAGGGCTCGCTCGCTTTGGGAGCAACAAGCGAAAGAAGCGTTTTCTGCGCTATGCTTCCTGCGGCAAAGACGGGTATAATGGCAGGAGTTATTCTCGGCATAGGACGTGCGATAGGCGAGACGATGGCGGTAGTAATGATATGCGGTAACCAGAGCGTGCTGCCGAACAGTATAACCTCAGGCGTAAGAACGCTTACGGCCAATATTGTTCTTGAAATGGGATATGCCGCCGACCTTCACCGTGACGCACTTATTGCAACGGCTGTTGTGCTGTTTGTGTTCATACTTATCATCAATACGCTGTTTTCAATAATAAAAAGCAACAAGGAGTAGGGAGGAGTTTTTATGGATTATTCTGAAGCGGCTGTTATGCCTGTAAAATCTGAGGAAAATCAAGCTGAGGGCATAAACTTCCGTACATGGAGACAGCGGCTCCGTGAATACAAGGGCAGACCGTCCTCGCTTATTTTAAAGCTGCTGATGCTCTTTTCGGCAGCAGTGACAGCAGGCGTGCTGATACTCCTGACGGGGTACATACTGATTAAAGGCATCCCTGCGCTGATAGAATATTTTCCGGGCATTTTTGCTTGGAAGTATACAAGTGAAAATGTGTCAATGACTCCTGCGGTGATAAATAC